>CAYTSL010000033.1:0-12015 GCA_964440415.1 uncultured Flavobacteriaceae bacterium | reverse complement strand
AAAGATAAAACTGGACTTATGAAATAGCTAAACCTAATTAATGCAGGACGTGGAATGATGTTTAAGAATAATTTAAAGACCTTTTTCACAGCTTATAATCTTCTCTTACAGGACAAAAAATATCAGTTAGCTTACAATCTGTGATAGCCTTTCCACCATGTTCAACAAATGAAGGTATTGTCACTATCATTCCGGTAGTGTATATTTTGGTATTTCCATCGAGTGTAAATTCAAATTCTCCTTCAACAACTTGCATCATTTGATCATGAACATGAGAATGAACTGGGATTTCGGATCCTGCTTCAACTTCCCAGTAAGCAAACGTAAAACTTTTCATATGGACAAAACGTCCATGATAGCCTTTTACAATCTCTTTTGACTCTATGTCTGAAATATGCATAATTATAATATTAGCGCTTCTCGTCTAAACTCGTTTTCTTCATCACTTGCAATACCTAAAGCTTCATAAATGTAAGCAAATGTTGAAAGTAATTCTGGTTTGCCATCAACAATAGCCACATTATGTTCAAAATGAGCACTTGGCCTATTGTCTTGTGTAGTTATGGTCCAACCATCTTTATGTTGCTTAATTTTTTGAGTTCCCATATTGATCATAGGTTCAATGGCAACAACTTGTCCTTCAATGAATTTTTTACCTCTTCCTCTTTTACCATAGTTCGGCATTTCTGGGTCTTCATGCATTTTTCTTCCTAATCCGTGACCTACCAATTCTCTTACAACTCCATAGCCATGAGCTTCGCAATATTTTTGAATAGCATAACCAACGTCTCCAACTCTGTTGCCAATCTTAAATTCCTTTATCCCAACATACAAGGATTCTTTTGTGATCTCCAACAATTTTTTAGTTTCTGGATCGATTTCCCCAACTTCGAAGGTATAAGCATGATCTCCATAAAATTCATTCTTAATAGCACCACAATCTATAGAAATAATATCACCTTCAACTAATGGTTCTTTGTTCGGAATCCCATGTACTACTTGTTCATTTGGGCTCATGCATAGTGTGTTCGGGAAATTATATAAGCCTAAAAAACCTGGAACTGCATCATGATCACGAATAAATTCTTCAGCCATTTGGTCTAATTTTAAAGTAGTAACACCTGGTTTTACTTCTTTAGCCAACATTCCTAAAGTTTTTGAGACTATAATAGCACTTTCGCGCATCATCTCAATTTCTTCTTTTGTTTTTACTATAATCATATTGATTAAAATATCCGCAAAGATACTTAAAATAAACGTGTAAAATTTTGTCTGATTTATGACAATTGACAGTTTTTTTATGGTAGATTAATGATAATTTTGTTTCCTAAAATTAATTTTATGTACAAACCAGTAAGTGCTGAAGATGCTGTAAAAGTTATACGATCTAATGATAGGGTTTATATACAAGCAGCAGCGGCAGCTCCTCAAGTTTTAATAAATGCCATGACCGATCGTCATGAAGAGTTAAGAAATGTAGAAGTTTGTCATCTTCATATTGAAGCAGAAACTCCATATGCAGACCCTAAATTAAAGGAAAGTTTTCGTGTAAACTCTTTTTTTATAGGTAAGAATGTAAGACATACGTTAAAAGAAGGAAATGGTTCTTATACGCCTGTGTTTTTAAGTGAAGTGCCATTGCTTTTTAAGAGAAACATTGTGCCTCTGGATGTCGCATTGATTCACGTTTCTATTCCAGATAGACATGGATATTGTTCTTTAGGTGTATCTGTCGAGGCTATTTTAGCCGCTATTGATAATGCCAATTATGTAATTGCGCAAGTAAATAAGCAAATGCCTAGAACACTTGGTGATGGTATCATACATATTTCGGAAATAAACCTATTTGTTGAATGTGATGAACCTATTCCTACTATAAGAGTTGCCAGACCTTCAGATATTGAGCAACAAATTGGTGAACATGTTGCTGGCTTAATTGAGAATAGAAGTACATTGCAAATGGGCATCGGTAATATTCCTAACGCAGTTTTATCAAAATTAACTAATCATAAGGATCTGGGATTGCATACTGAAATGTTCTCTGATGGAGTTATTGATCTAATTTTAAGCAATGTTATTAATGGTAATTACAAAGGAGTAGTTCCTGGAAGAGCAACAACAACATTTTTAATGGGATCAAAACGTTTATATGATTATGTTGATGATAACCCTTTTGTTGAGATGCGTTCTTGTGATTATGTAAACGATGTAGATATTATTAAATTAAATCCAAGAATGGTAGCTATTAACTCAGCTATAGAAGTAGATGTGACAGGTCAGGTATGTGCGGATTCAATTGGTTCCAAAATGTACTCCGGTGTTGGTGGTCAGATGGATTTTATAAGAGCTGCGTCTTTAAGTGAAGGGGGTAAAGCTATTATTGCATTACCGTCTGTTACTAAAAGAGGTGTAAGCAGAATAGTCCCAAGTCTAAAACCTGGCGCAGGAGTTGTAACAACCAGAGCACATGTACATTATATCATTACAGAATATGGAATTGCAAATTTATATGGAAAAACAATTAAAGAGCGTGTGAAAGCTTTAGTTAATATAGCGCACCCAGACCATAGAGAGGAATTAGACAGAGGCTATTACGAATTAATATAATTATTTTTTTAGGAAAGAAAATAAGCCTTTCTTTTTTGAAGGTGCCTTAATTTCTGGCATCATATTAGTAAGCATTTGGTAGATTTCACCCCATCCAAATACTCCACCAATATTGCGGTCATCTATGAATAGATCTGCCATTATTTTTCGGCTCACATCACCCTTGAATTCTTCTTCGGGAAAACTTTTGTTTACGGCATAAAACTCTATTCCCTGTAACCTGCAAAACTCAACAGCGTCATCCAATTTATTGTTACATCTGTAGGTCCAAAGAATAAGTCTGTGGCCATCTTGTTGTAAACGTTTCAAAGTTTCAAAAGCAAAAATCCTTGGTTCACCAATACCGGGATAAGCATCTTCTACAATGGTACCGTCAAAATCGACTGCAATAATAAGTTTGTCCTTTGAGATCATTAAGAAATTAAATTTGGTGCTAAATTAGTTAATTATTACTTATTCATAATAAGCATGCTTATAGTCATTCCCTTTTAGAATATTAAGCATATCCTTTTCAAGAGATTCAATAGGATACTCAACAATTCTATTGATCTCTTGCCCATTTTTATAAAAAATAAAAGTTGGTACGTTTGTGATATTTAAATCTTTTTGTGCTTGTTCTGGAGTAGTTTTCTCGCGACTTACAGCATAAATCTTATGTTTTTTTTTCTTAAAACCAACGGAGTCCAAAATTTTTAGAAAAGCTGGAGTCTCACGTTTGCTATCGCCACACCAAGTACCCATAAAAGTTACAATTTCAATATCCTTAATAAGAGACTGTAACTCACTAATATCAGAATTATCAACTTGGTATTCAGTATAATTGGTATTAAACCAGGAATTGAATGGTTCCTGTTGAAAACCTTTTTCATTCGCAGGACCAAGAAGAATAACACTTTCTTTGTAAGGTACAGATTTGTTCATCTCCCTTTCTGTTTTACAAGAAACTAATATTAATAAACTAAGAATATATATAGACTTCCTCATCATTTTAAATTTATATAAGTGAATGCTGTGTCATAGCCTTTGGTTGTTCAATCCCCATTAATTTTAAAATAGTTGGAGCAATATCACCCAAAACACCATCATTTATTGATTTCAAATTGTTATCAACTAATATTATAGGCACAGGATTGGTTGTATGCGCCGTATGAGGTGTTCCATCAGGATTAACCATAGTTTCACAGTTACCATGATCAGCAATAATAATAGTGGTATAATCATTTGCCAAAGCAGTTGTCACGACATCCTTAACACATTCATCTACAGCCTCACATGCCTTAATGGCTGCTTCCATGACACCTGTATGTCCTACCATATCTCCATTAGCGAAATTAAGGCAAACAAAATCAACATCACCTTTTCGTAATTCCGGTATAAGAGCATCTTTTAGTTCATAAGCACTCATCTCTGGTTTAAGGTCATAAGTAGCGACTTTAGGTGAATTTCTTAAAATACGGGTTTCACCCTTAAATGGTTCCTCTTGGCCTCCTGAAAAGAAAAATGTAACATGAGGATATTTTTCAGTTTCTGCAATACGTATTTGTTTCTTATTCTCTTTTGATAATACTTCTCCCAATGTTTCAGTTAAGTTGTCCTTATTAAATACAACATTGATCCCTTTAAAGGAATCGTCATAATTAGTCAAGGTTACATAATGTAGATTTAATTTTTGCATGTTATGTTCATGAAAATCTTTTTGATTAAGAGCTTCGGTTAACTGCCTTCCACGATCTGTTCTGAAATTAAAGAAAATAACAACGTCATCATCTTTTATGGTAGCTACAGGTTGATTATTTTCATCAACCATGATAATTGGTTTTATAAATTCATCTGTGATATCATTATCATAACTCTTCTTCATTGAGGCAGTTGCATTAGTTGATTTCTCACCTATACCTTTTACAATGGCATCATAGGCTAATTTTACGCGTTCCCATCGCTTATCTCTATCCATTGCGTAGTAACGTCCAATAACTGTTGCTAATTTGCCATTGATTTTTTCAAGATGTTCTTCTAAATCTGTGATAAATCCAAAACCAGATTTTGGGTCCACATCACGACCATCTGTAAAAGCATGGACATAAGAATTTTTTACACCCGAATTATTGGCTGCGTCTAATAACCCCTTTAAATGATTTATATGAGAGTGTACGCCTCCATCACTTACCAAACCTAAAAAATGAACATCTTTATTGTTTGTTTTAGCATATTCAAAAGCATTTTGTAAAACAGGCTCGTTAATCAAAGTATTGTCTTTAACTGCGAGATTTACTTTTACTAAATCTTGATATACAATTCGTCCAGCTCCAAGGTTCATATGTCCAACTTCACTGTTTCCCATTTGTCCTTCGGGCAATCCTACATGCAATCCATCTGTTCTTAAACTTGCGTTAGGATATTTGGTGTAAAGAGAATCTATAAAAGGTGTTTCGGCATTATCTATTGCAGATACTTTTGGATCGGGTGATTTGCCCCAACCATCTAAAATCATTAAAATAACTTTCTTGTGCATTTTTTTCAGAATTAGTCTACAAAGATAAAAACAAAAGTTCTGTTTTTACAGGACTTTTAAATGAATTTACTATATCGTTTTAGTAGCCTTAATTTTGAATAGTTAAATAAATGTTATTTATGAATTCTTTGTGTAACAATATTAGAATATTGTCGTCTTTTTAATATATCAAAAAACGAATCATTAATCAATTAAAATCTTTCATCATGAAAAAAACATTTATTATTTCATTTATTGCATTGTGTTTTACAATGACCATTGTGAACGCAAATTCGGAAATTAACTACGAAAACAACACGAGTATTGAATCTGTTAAAAAATTGAGCCCATTTTGCATGGCTATTCTCAAAGGTGATTTTGATACTGTAAAAAAGTTAGTAGACTTGGGTGCTGATGTTAACGCAAAGTCAATTGGAATGACTCCAGCTATGTATGCCGCCAAATATAATAGAGTAAAAATTTTAAAATTTTTAATTTCACGTGGAGCTAAATTAAAAGTAAAATCTGATGTTGGATATACTGCGAAAAGATATGCTGAATTATCTAATGCAACAGATGCTATGTTACTTATTGAAAATGTTTTAGAAAAAAAAGCTAAAGTATAATTCTTTGGGTTAGTTAAGTATTAGAAAAGGGGTTTGATTTTATCAAGCCCTTTTTTAATACCCTCTATATTTCTCAATGGCTTCTTGTATCTTTTCAATTCGATTGTCCGGATCTGGATGGGTACTCTGGAATTCAGGAACTCTATTTGGTCCTGCAGCTGCCTTTAGAATTTTCATAACTCCAATCATTTCTTCTGGATTATAACCCGCTTTCAGCATAAAACGAACTCCCAGATCATCACTTTCCAGTTCATCGTCTCTACCATTTGTAAGTAAGGTTTGTTGTCCAATACCACTTACTAATCCTCCCATATCTGCACCAACGGAAGCTCCAGAAGATACTGTTCGCCAGAATTCTGTCTCTCCAATTCTTTCAGCTGAATGTTTACCTAATACATGACCAATTTCATGTCCTAATACTCCAGCTAATTGATCTTCATTCTCTAGTTTAGAAAGCAAAGCATAGGTAATAAATATTTGACCTCCTGGAAGTGCAAAGGCATTTATGGTCTTTTGATCTGCCAAAAGATGAAATTCATATTTATATGGTGTTTCTTTTGCGATACTAGATAGTACAAGTTTATTACCTACTTGATCAACGAGAGCTTGGGTTTGTGCGTCTGGATGAAGTCCACCATGTTGTTGAGCCATTTGAGGTGCATTCTGTAGCCCTATTGCAATTTCTTGATCTGCGGTCATGGTAATGGTTTGTTTCCTTCCAGTGTATGGATTTACTTCTTGTTGATTGCACTTTTTAATAAATGCAAATGCAACGATTGCCACACCTATTAAAAGTCTAATTTTAAATTTGTTACTTCTCATATTCAGTAGTTTAAGAGCTGTAATTTACAAAAGTTAAGATAAAAGTTCAGGGTTGATATCTAAAATATTTTCTTTGATGTAATTATTAATAAATTTTTCACTGAAATTATCATTCCCCAATATTTTTTCCGTTTGAAGCAATTCTAATATATCTATTTTCTGAAATTCAATTAAGTAATTTTCGCTCAAAGGTTTATAGGAATAATGCCAAGGTTCATATTTGAATCCTTTACGTTTTGGATTATTGGTATATACAAGATAAAAACCAAACGAATTAGCATGCTCATCCATCCATTTTTTTAATTTGAAATAGGCTCCTTTTTCCTCAAAATGATGAGTAAGTAGAACATTTTTTGGTTGTTTAGGATTCCCATCTATTAAATCAAGATCTGTTCCCCAGTGATGTCTTGAAGTTCCTGGAATAGTGGAATACTCTATTATTTTTTCAATTACTTTTTTTACTGACAGACCTTGTTGAGTAAATAATTTATATTTTCTATTCCAAATTCTCCTTTGGTGATAGAAATCTCTATAACTGGATACAACATGAATGTCAATACCATCTTTAAGAGCGCTATTCTTCATTTTTAAAAATGATTCATAGGCTTCTTTTCTCAACTTATAAGCGTCACCGTAAAGTTTTGGTTTTCCTTTTCCAATAAGTTCTTGCCACATAATTTTAGGACTTGAAAAGACATAATTAGGAATAGCGGCAAAAGCCAGTGACATTAGCGAACTTATTTTTAAAAAGGATCTTCTATTCATATTGATTTATACATAAGGTAATGTAATCCTATTTTAGGTATAACAAAAGGTTTGCCAATAATACTAAAATCGTTCTTTTTGTAAAAATTCACTGCAACTTCTCTTACATTACACCAAACCAAATTGATTCCTTTTTGTTTCAATATTTGTTCACCTTTATTGATCAATAAATTTCCAAATCCTCTTTTTTGGCAACTTTTTAAAACAGCCATTCCTCTTAATTGATATTGCTCATCTTTGAATTCAGGACATCTATTTTTTAGGTACGTTATAACAGCTAACAAATCATCATTAATATATAAACCAAGATGAAATGTTTCCGGATCATCATCATGCTCAAATACGCAATCCTCGATTGGTCTTCCTTCCCTTAATATAGAATGTCTTACCGCATAAGTATCTTTTGATGATATTGTATTAATTATAAGATAAGGGTTATTAATTTTATATAGGTTTGCCGGCATTCCATCATAATCTCCTTGTTTAACGAAATTTAAACCACACTTATCAATCACTTTATGTGAACTTAAATTATTAATGTGAGCATGGGCGTAAATTTCTTTAAGATGTAAAACTTTAAATCCGTATTCTAAAGAAGCCTTGGCTGATTCTGTAGCGTATCCTTTATTCCAGTGTTTCCTGTAAAATCTGTATCCTACTTCTACTAGATTATCTTTAGGATGATACTTAAGGCCACACCAACCCAAAAATTCATCTGTCTTTCTCAAACAAACAGCCCATCGACCCATGTTATTTTTTTGATAATCTTTATAATTAATAAGAAATTCAGAAGCGTGGCTAATACTTTCAAAAGGGCCATCACCAGTATACTTTACAACTTCCGGATCACTATTCATTTCATAAAAATGGACACCATCCGCTTTAGTAAATTCCCTTAAATACAACCTTTCTGTTTGGGTGATTATTTTCATCTATCAAACTTAATTAATTTTAATTTCGAAATAAAATTTATTTAACTTCACTAAAAAAATGATGCCATACCTTTTCAAGATCCTGGATAAAAATGAGATAAATTCAATTATTCCGATGGTTCAGGAGTTATCTGAAAATAAAATATCTAATTCAGTTTTAGAATCTCGTTTTCAGGAAATGACAACTCAAAATTACGAATGCGCAGTAGTTTATGATAATGAAAAATTGATTGGTGTAACCGGCTTGTGGTTTTGTACACGACATTATTCAGGTAAAAGTGTGGAATTAGATCATGTCATAATTGATGAAAATTATAGAAATAAAGGGCTGGGAAAAGAATTTATGATCTGGATAGAGAACTATGTACAAGGCAAGGGCTATGAGGCCATTGAGTTAAATACCTATGTTCAAAACTATCCATCACATAAGTTCTATTATAATTTAGGATTTGAAATTTTAGGCTATCATTTCTTAAAAAAAATATGATCTATTTAGTTTAACTGATTCAGTTCAGTATCCGTATCGACTTCATAAGGTTTTTTATCGTGTTCAAAAATTCTTGCTGGTAACTTTCCTTTTAATTTAATTGAATTGTCAGTTACCTTAAGCCAACTGCCCTCTCTCAATCCAACAACCGGTTGTGTATTGAATTTATGGAATTCCAATATTCTGGTTTCACGCGTTTCACCCATATGCTTACTATTCATATCAGGATCTAAATAATGAGGATTAATGTTAAAGGGAACGAATCCTAAAGTCTTAAAGCTGGGAGGATAAACAATTGGCATATCATTGGTCGTATTCATTGTCAGACCACAGATGTTAGTACCAGCGCTCGTTCCCAAATAAGGAGTACCATTAAAAACAGCATCTTTTATTGGTGATAAAAGACCATTTTTATATAGTTGATTTACTAAAACAAATGTATTTCCACCGCCAGTAAAAATTCCTTTACAATTATTAATAGCCTCTATGGGATTATCAAATTCATGGATTCCTTTTACCCCAATTTCAATTTTAGAAAAAGCTTTTTTTGCAACATCGGTATAATCGCTATAAGTTATTCCACTTGGTCTGGCATATGGTATGAATAATATTTCATCAACACCTTTAAAAAACACTTTTAATTCCTCTAAAATATATTCCAAATAGCCACTCCCATGAACTTTTGATGTACTTGCAAGAATAATGTTTTTCATATAATCATATTTTTAGTAAATTTATGTAATTAAGGCTTTTAACAAAACTTTAAATGGAATTTAAAACTTAATTAAGATTTAAATTGGTTTCTTTATTAAACTAAACTTTTGACCATGAAGAACTTACTTTACTTTCTTTTAATCTTTATTACTTCAATTGATCTTAATGCTCAAATCACTCAAAGAGTTGAAGTAAATGGTAGAATAATTGTTAGCGCGAATGATGTGGAAGGAGTAACAGTTTTTAATTCTTCCTCTAATAAAGGAACCGTTACTAATGCCAAGGGAGAGTTTACTATAGAAGTGAGGGTGAATGATGCTATTGAATTTTCTGCATTGCAATTCGAGAATTTTTCAGTCAACATAGATGAAAAAATATTGTCAAACAGATACTTTACGGTTTATTTAGTTGAACGAATTAATAAGCTTGATGAAGTTATAATTACACCTTATGACATGCTTACTGGAAATATTGTAGCAGATGTTAAAAGCATTGAAACCTTTAATCCTCAATTAGATGCCATATATTTTGGGGTTAATGAGGTATATGCTTATGAGTTTACTGATGATTATAAGTCTGAAGTTGTAAATATTGCTATGACACCACAACAGTTTGAGCTTAGTCCAGATTTAGTTAAGATTCTTGGTGGATTTTTACAACCGGTATTTAAATCTAATAAAAACCAATTGGAGAATAAGATTAAAAACAATGAAAGTCTGGATTTAACCGATTTATATGGAAAAGAGTTCTTGAGTCATACGTTTAAAATTCCTGAAGAAAGAGTTGAAGAATTTATCGCATATGTTGAATCAAATAAATTAGATCTTCATCTTCTCGATAAAGGAAAAGAAGTGCAACTTATTGAACATTTGTTCGCGCAAAGCAGGCAATTTTTAGACACTGATAATACCGAAGATTAATTTTCGGAATGTTTTTTGCCTAATATAAAATGAATTACATTTACCCACTGTGCACAGATTCAAATTACTTTTATTAATTATTATTTTACCATTGATTTCGTTTACCGCACTCCATAAATACTATGTTAGTGTGACGGAAATTGAATATGTTAGCGAACAAAAATCTGTACAAATTATTTCACGAATTTTTATTGATGATTTTGAATCATTACTCCGTAATCGTTATGATGAAAGGCTAACTTTAGCTATTGAAAATGAGGATGATTTGGTGAACTATTATACAGAAAAGTATTTAAAAGAAAAGCTAAAAATAACAATTAACGGTCAACCTTTAGAATTCAATTTTATTGGTAAAGAATATGAAGAAGATATAATGCTGAATTATCTCGAGATTGTGAATGTTGATAATATTTCTTCCATTGAAGTTACCAACAGAATTCTATTTGAATTATTTCCTGCTCAAAAAAATATTGTTCGATTTAAAATAAACTCAAAAAATAAAAGTATCCTTTTAATTAAAGAAAATGATAAAGGTTTGTTAAACTTCTAACAACGCGGCAATAAAACCTATTAATTCTTTAATTTCAGTCACTTTTTTAATTTATATAGAGATCATTATGAAGGTATTAAATATATTAATATTCACTTTCTTACTCATATCAATTGCCTCTTTCGGCCAAGAGGAAGTGGCTAAAGAAAGGGAACTGGGTCATACAAATACTAATAAATTTAAACAGTTGTATGATGAATTTTCTACTCCAAATATGTTTCGTTCTGCTTCAGGTGCTCCTGGGCCTGCTTATTATCAGCAACAAGCTGATTATAAAATGGATATAGAGCTTGATGACGAAAATGCTCGAATATATGGGTTTGAAACCATAACCTACACAAATAACTCACCTGACGATTTACAATATTTATGGTTGCAATTAGATCAAAATAAAAGAGCAAAGGATTCTAAATCACCTCTAATTGAAGGAAGTGGGGTCTCTACTGTGAATCGTCCTAGTGGATTTGTAAATAAATACATCACAAAAACTTTTGATGGAGGTTTCAAAATACAAGAAGTAAATGATATTAACGGTAAACCGCTACCATACTTTATCAATAGAACTATGATGCGTGTTGAATTACCAAAATCTTTAGCTTCTGGTGAACAGTTTTCTTTTTCTGTAAAATGGTGGTACAATATAAACGATCATGTAAATCAAGAAGGTCGTTCTGGTTACGAATATTTTGCCGAAAATGATAATAGGGCATATGTTATTGCTCAATTCTTTCCAAGAATGGCAGTTTATAGTGATATTGAAGGTTGGCAACATTCCCAATTTTGGGGGAGAGATGAATTTGCTTTACCGTTTGGAGATTATGAAGTGAATATAACAGTTCCTGCTGATCATATTTTAGATGGTACAGGAGAGCTAGTAAACAGAAAAGAAGTGTTTACTAAAGAAATGATGAAGCGATTTGAAATGGCAAAGAAATCGTATGATGAGCCTGTTGTTATTGTGACACAAGAAGAAGCTGAAGCTGCAGAAATTGGCAAAAGCAAAAAGAAAAAAACATGGAAACTTCATGCAGAAAACGTTCGAGATTTTGGCTTTGCCACATCAAGAAAGTTTATTTGGGATATGATGGCTGTTAAGATTGG
>CAYTSL010000032.1:7234-12184 GCA_964440415.1 uncultured Flavobacteriaceae bacterium | reverse complement strand
ACTTCGTCACCTTCGTTCAACATGATCATAGCCAAGTTTGCTAAAGATTGTTTTGCGCCAGTAGAAACCACAATTTGTGGTAATGAATACGTTAAATTATTATCCCTTTTAAATTTATTGATGACAGCTTCTTTTAACTCCACATATCCATCAACTGGAGAGTACGAATTATAATTGTCGTTGATTGCTTGAACAGCAGCGTCTTTTATGTAGTCTGGTGTATTGAAATCTGGTTCACCTAAACTTAATCCTATTATATCTTTTCCTTCTGATCGTAATTCTCTTGCCTTGGCAGCCATAGCCAAGGTAGCAGAAGTAGACATATTAAGTACTCTTTCTGAAAGTTGGTTCATTAAAATTAATTGTTAAGCTTGCAATGCAGGTTTCATTCCCATTTCTTTGAGATACTTAAAATGAGAGATTATTGCACTTCGGGTTGATTTATATTCGTTATAAGGTATGTTAAATTCTTTTGCAGTTTCCTTAACAATCTTTGCTATTTTACTGTAATGTATATGACTGATATGAGGAAAAATATGATGTTCTACCTGATGATTTAATCCACCAGTAAACCAATTCACTATTTTATTGTTAGTAGCAAAGTTTACAGTAGTTTTAAGCTGATGAATAGCCCAAGAATTTTTCATTGTACCATCTTTTTCAGGTAATGGCATTTCTGCTTCTTCCATAACATGGGCCAATTGAAACACAACACTTAAAATTAAACCAGCTGTATAATGCATGATCAGGAATCCAATTAATATTTTCCACCAGGCAATGTCAGAAATAACAATAGGAATTACAATCCACATGCCGATATAAATGATTTTAGAGATAACTAGCTTACTCCAGTTCACAACCGGATTAGGGAATTTACCATAAGATAATTTACGTTTCATATAGCGACTCATTTGCTGAAAATCTGTAGTTATTACCCAGTTTATAGTCAATAAGCCATAAAGTAAAACAGAATAATAATGTTGGAATCTATGATGCCATTGCCATTTTGAATGTTTAGAAAAGCGTAATATTCGTCCAGCTTCCAAATCTTCATCATGTCCATGAATATTGGTATATGTGTGATGCAGGACATTATGTTGTACTTTCCAGTTATATACGTTACCAGCTAATATATAAATACTACTACCCATTAATCTGTTAACCCACTCTTTATTAGAGAACGAACCGTGATTTCCATCATGCATTACATTCATTCCAACACCAGCCATTCCCACACCCATAACTATAGTTAAAAGTAATTGAGCCCAACCAGGGATGTTTAATGTAAGTATTAAAAAATAAGGTGTCAAGAACATAGCAAACATAATAACTGTTTTAAGCCATATTTTCCAATTCCCCGTTCTTTTAATATTATTATCCTTAAAATAAGAGTTAACCCGTTTATTAAGAGTTCGAAAAAACTTTGCGGAATCTGTTCTTGAAAATGAAAGAGTTTGTTTTGTCATATTCATTAAGTTTAATATAATAACGCAAATTTTCACTTTATTATATAAGCGGCAAAGATAATTAATAAAGCTACCTAAGTATATAAATATATCATAAAAAATAGCCCTAAAATTAGCTATTTTTGCTAAAAAAGTAAATTAATGAACCTTATTTTAAAATACTTTCCAAATTTAACCGAGGCTCAAATAAAACAATTCAAGGCATTAGGGGATTTATATCAAGATTGGAATTTAAAAATTAATGTGGTTTCCAGAAAGGATATAGATGAGTTGTACTTACGTCATGTATTGCATTCCCTTGCGATAGCTAAAATTATTAATTTCAATAAGGGATGTCATATATTAGATGTTGGTACTGGTGGCGGATTTCCGGGAATTCCTTTAGCTATATTATTTCCTGATTGTGAGTTTCATTTGGTTGACAGTATTGCAAAAAAGATAAAGGTTGTTGATGAAGTCAAGACTGGATTGGGTTTAACCAATATAAAAACATCACAT
The DNA here is from genome assembly GCA_964440415.1 of uncultured Flavobacteriaceae bacterium. GTDB lineage: Bacteria > Bacteroidota > Bacteroidia > Flavobacteriales > Flavobacteriaceae > Site-B1. The sequence goes on along the minus strand of CAYTSL010000032.1, from coordinate 10,220 downwards.
AGTCGTGTGGAAGAAATAGATGGACGTTTTGATTTCATCGTAAGTAGGGCAGTTGCTGCAATGCCTACATTTGTACATTGGGTAAAAGGTAAAATTGCTAAAAATAACACACATCAGCTAAAGAATGGAATTCTTTACTTAAAAGGAGGTGATCTTTCTGAAGAATTGAAAGGTTACAAAACTGCTCAAATTCATAATATTTGCGATTTTTTTGAAGAAGAATTTTTTGATACTAAGAAAGTGGTGTATTTACCTTTAAAATATAAAGCTCACTGAAATAATATTCAATGTAAAAAAGGAATTAAAACGCAGTTGAGAAATTAAGTGTAACTCCGGTATTTTTATTTACAGGTCTGCAAACACCTCCAACACAAATCAATCCGCCTCTCTGTCTTCCATAATTTAAGGCTACTCTAGTAAAACCTTTAGAGAAACTACCACCTAAATTAAAGAAGTGGATTTTTGAATTTTCAGTAATAAGGCTTTCCTCATAGTTGTATGAATCATTCAGATATAATCCAAATTTTGAATTAAAGAAATATTCAATTGTTCCACCAAGCCAATTCTTCGCATCGTCATCAGTTGATAAATGTTGTGCTTCAAAACGAATAGATTTTCCTTTACCAAATTTATATGTACTTTCAGCAACACCAATCCATGCATCTACCTTATTGCCATTGGCTTCAACCAAATAATCAGAATTATAATAAAGATTGATATATGTGAATATAGAACTTAATTTGGAAGACCATTTTTTTCTAATTTCCAAATTTATATCACGATACAATTTGTTTTTGAAATTTAAAAAATCAGTTTCGTAGGTTAAATCATCGCTATGAAAAAAAGGGATTCCATTTGGGTCAGATACTTTTGTATTTAAAGCAGCCCAATAAGATAGGTTTGCCGTAACATTGGTGCCATATTTACCCCCAAGAAAAGATCCTTTTTTGAACTTATAAAACACATCTACCTGATTTCCTATTTCTCCCGCTTTAACACGAGGAGATTCGTAATTTTCAATGTATAAACCAGGTTGGGCTTCATACAAATAAATATTGGCTAGCGAATAATCATATTGTTTAGTTAAAGCTGGTAAATAATTTATTGTAGACCTATTCGTTGGGTTATTAATTCTGTTTTTATCTTCTCTTTGTGAATAAAAACTCATATTTTCCAATCGTCTAAAAGTATAATTAATACCTATTCCTTTTTGAGAATAACCTAAGTTAAAAAACAGAGCACTTCCATCAAATAATTTGTTTTCAGAGAAGGTAACCATATTAGGAATTGTATTATTTAACCTTAAATCATCACCTTTTTTTACATATTCAATATTCGTATAAATATTATTCGTTGATACATCTAACCGGAAAGAGTATGTGTTTACAGTTTCAGGTATATCGTTTCCACTATCCACATTTTCATATTCTTCATTCTTACTAACATAGCTCAGGCCAACACTCAATTCTTCTAATCCATTAATATCTAAAAGATTTTTAATGTTGATTTCTGAATTAATTCCAAAAATATTGGATTTAGAAATACCTAAACCTCTTCTTTGTTTTCCATATAACGCTGTGAATTCGATAAAGTCTGCTGGGTTGTATCTTATTTTTCCTCCTCTAATTGAATTATTTACTCCTAATGCTCTGTCTTCCCACGCTCTAAGAATAAGTCCATTTCCGAATTGTTCATAAAAATAACCTGCCGTAACATCTATTTTTTCAGATTTGTAATTGAGATAATATTGAGCAAGATCCAATTCTTTATCAAATAACCTGTCGTAGTTTAAGAGTTGTACGGGAGCATAACTTTCTATTTGCAAACCAGCCGTAAAATCCTCCAGAAATTTATAATCGAGCTTTAAATATGAATTTGCTCTTATATGCTCATCTTCTTCAAATTCACCTGTTTTTTTGTCATTTAAATACCATTGGGCATTGCTTTCAAAACTTCCGGAAAAATTATTTAGAAGTTGATTGAATGTACTTTGTCCTTGTTTGTCTAATTCCTGGCCTATTAAAATTAAAGGGAACGTTAAGACTAAACAAATAACTTTTTTTTTCATCTGGAAATTTAATATTTGTTTTGGATTGATAGTATTTAAGAATGTTTTTTGATTTCTTCATAAAGTTCATCCTCAGAACCAGGAGTATATCCCAAATGCTTGTAGACTATAATACCATTCTTTATTATCAGGGTAAAAGGAACAATTGAAACTCCTAGTGCTCTTTTTAAGTCATTATTTGTATCTAATAGTATTTCAAAATCCCAGTCTTTACCATTAATAAGTGGCTTAACTCTCTTAACCGTTCTTGCATCATCTACGGAAATGGCAAAGAGCTTGACATTTGTTTCGTCTTGCCAGTCACTGTAAACTTCACTTATTGCATCTAATTCGTTTTTACAGGGAGCACACCAAGTAGCCCATAGGGACACTATAATCAAATCATTATTCTGTGAGATGTCTTGAAGATTGGTACTAATTCCTTCTAGTGTTTTCAATTGTGTATTCGGGATATTGTTCTGTGCAGTCAAAATTACTGAAAACATAAAAACACCTAAAATTGCTAATTTTTTCATCCGTTTATTAGAGTTATTTAAAATCGTTCAATATTAACAATATTTTGGTTAATTAATTGCCTTTTTTTAGTGATTATGTATATTTTTGTGCCATTACTGATTATCACCTATTATAGCCTAAAATTTTCAATCTATTAAGAACCTTATATAATTCAATATGAAATCTATCAAAATCTTTAAATCCTTTGCATTTATTTTATTAGTTGTTATGTTATTTGGATGTAGTAGTTCAGATGATAGTCCAGAAACGCCAGAGCAAGAAGTTACTTCAATTGTACTTTCTGCATCGAGAAATACTCTTTTAGAAGGTGAGTCAATAAGTTTTTCAGTAACTGATAATTTGAATAATAATGTTACTTCGAGTTCTACTCTTTCTATTAATGGCAATAATATATCTAACCCT
>CAYTSL010000032.1:0-7134 GCA_964440415.1 uncultured Flavobacteriaceae bacterium | reverse complement strand
TAATGTTACTTCGAGTTCTACTCTTTCTATTAATGGCAATAATATATCTAACCCTTATACGTTTAGCACTGAAGGTGTTTATAATGTTGTAGCTTCATTAAATTCTTTAACATCTAGTTCAGTAGGTATAACTGTTTCTAGCGAGGCAGTAGAGACATCAATAACTGTGTCGCTTAATAGTAACCCCGCAATTGTTGGTGAAATGGTAACGTTTACTGTTATGAATAATCTTAATACAGATGTTACGTCATCATCTACTTTTTCAATTCAAGGAACAACTATATCAAATCCTTATCAGTTTAATGAACTTGGAGAGTTTACAGTTGATGTTTCTTATGGAGCCTTTAATGAATCTTCAGTAATTAATATAGTTAGGGATTATACAAAAAAAGCACTCTTAGAGGATTTTACAGGTACATGGTGCCCTAATTGTCCTCCTGCGGCTGCGGCAGTGGCCAATGCAATTTCTGGGAATGCTAATATTTTTGGAGTAGGGTACCATGTTGGTGTATCTTCATATCCAGACCCTATGGAAATACCTGAAACTGATTTTTGGGGAGGATATTATCATGTAACTGGCTATCCTACCGTATATGTTAATGGTCCTGATACCAGATGGAATTTCCCTGATATGTCTCAAGTAAATCTTGAGCTATTTGAACATGCTACTCTTGGATTGGCTGTTGATTCTCAATTAAATGGAAATTTATTGGATATTAATGTTAAAGTAGGTTTTTCTGAAATTCCTTCGGAAGAAGTGAAGTTAATGATTTATTTAGTAGAAGATAACGTCACCTCTTCTTCTGCACAATCTGGATCTTCTCAAGGGGTAAACTATGTTCATAGAGATGTTCTAAGAGAAGTTTATACAGATCAGTTAGGTGATGTAATTCCTTCTGGAAGTATTTCCTTAAGTTCTGATTACGAACTAACATTCACAGATTTAACTTTACCAAACAATATAGAAAATATACAAAATTTAAAGGTTATAGTCTATGTAAGAAATACTTATACCAAAACGTTTACAGATTATTTTGGTGGTGTATGGACAGATTCACCTCATTATGATATATACAATGTCCAAGAGGTACATGTTGGAAGCAGTCAAGTTTTTGATTAATTAACAAAAAGCATACACCAAAAAACCTCGAGTATGTGCTCGAGGTTTTTTATGTTTAACATTATGAGATGACATTTGTTAGTTTTTGAATTAATTATTTAAGGTAATTTTGTCTTAAATTAAAACGAGAAATAATGAGTAAAGCAAAAGAATGTATAGTTTGTAAAACACCATCTTCAGAAATACCAGTAACAAAATTTTATTATAAGGAAAGCGAATTTTATATATGTCCACAACACATGCCTGTTATAATTCACAATCCACAAGAATTAATTGGTTTGTTAGATGGAGCTGATAAATTTAAAGGTGTCTAATTACAAAATAAAGAAGCGCTAACTAGCGCTTCTTTATAATTTTAATTAGATATTATTTCTTGAATTTAGTAGATAAATCCTTGCCAAATTCCTTTAATTTTTCAATAGCACTTTCAACTTCTTTTTCCACAGTTTCAATGGTGCTTTTTTCTAAAAACGGATAGCGATAATCTGTAGGTGGAACAAAAGTTTCTTTTATTGTTCTATTACTTACCCATCTCAAAAGATTCCATACTGAACCTGCTTTATCATTAGTCCCAGAACCTCTGGCACCACCAAATGGTTGCTGTCCTACAACAGCTCCAGTTGGTTTATCATTGATATAAAAGTTTCCGGCAGCATTTTCTAGTTTATTTGTAGCTATATCAATTATATAACGATCACCACTAAAAATAGATCCAGTTAAAGCAAATTCACTTGTGTTGTCTACAAGATCTAAAACGTTTTCCCACTTATCGTCTTCATAGACGTAAATAGTTATGATCGGTCCAAATAATTCAGTACACATTGTTTTATACTTTGCATTAGTGGTTAAAACTACTGTTGGCTCTATAAAGTAACCTACTGAATCATCATAACCGCCTCCAATTATTATCTCTGCATCAGAATCGTTTTTAGCTTGGTCGATATAACTTGATAGCTTTTTGAAAGCTCTGTCATCAATTACCGAGTTAATAAAATTAGAGGTGTCTTCTGGACTACCCATTTTAAAAGAGTTGATATCTTTTTCTATGTATTTTCTAATATCATTCCATAAACTTTTTGGTAAATAGGCTCTGGACGCTGCTGAACATTTTTGACCTTGATATTCAAAAGCACCTCTTGAAATTGCCGTAGCAACCTCTTTAGCATTGGATGAAGGATGTGCCCAAATAAAATCTTTACCACCAGTTTCACCTACTATTCTTGGGTACGACTTGTATTTACCAACATTTTTTCCAATTGTTTCCCAAAAGCTGTTGAATACTGGAGTGGATCCTGTAAAATGAACTCCTGAAAAATCTTTGCTATCTAATAAAACATCTGTGATTGTAGCAGAATTTCCTGTTACCATATTAATTACACCATCTGGTAAACCGGCTGCTTTAAACAATTCCATGATAACTTGTGCAGAATAGACCTGTGATCTTGCAGGTTTCCAAATAACAACATTGCCCATCATTGCAGGAGCTGCAGGTAAATTTCCAGCAATTGCGGTAAAGTTAAATGGTGTAATAGCATATACAAATCCCTCTAAAGGGCGATATTCCATTCTATTCCAAATTCCCGCAGATGACTGTGGTTGGTTACTGTATATTTCTGTCATGAATTCCACGTTAAACCTAAAAAAGTCAATAAGCTCACAAGCAGAATCGATCTCTGCTTGATAAACGTTCTTTGACTGTGCGATCATAGTTGCTGCATTCATTTTATATCGGAACGGACCTGCAAGTAAATCTGCAGCTTTTAAAAATATAGCGGCTCTATGTTCCCAGCTTGTTGCAGCCCATTTTACTCTTGCTTCAGCAGCAGCTTTAACTGCTAATTCAATATGTTCTTTTTCAGCCAAATGGTACTTGCCTACGGTATGCTTATGATCGTGCGGTGGATGAATATCAACTGTATTACCCGTTCTAAACTCCTTACCTCCAATATAAAAAGGTATATCTACATGCTCATTATACATCTTTTTATATGTATTTAACAAAGCATCTCGTTCTGGTGTACCAGGAGCATAAGAATTAATAGGTTCATTAATTGCTTTAGGTACTTTATAAAATCCTGTAGCCATAGTGATTATTGTGTTTTATTCTACTTATTTTTGAGATGCAAAGATATAATATTTTAGTGATTTCTAGTTCTATTGTTATTAGATTCAGGTAGTGAATAATAAATAATTTTTTGTAAGTTGCTTAATGGTTTTAAGACCATAATATAATACCATTTCTTTTTTTAAATTACATAAAAAGAAAACGATAGATTTTTGCTGTAGTTGAATAAGAAAAATCAAGCATAGCCTTGGTTACGGTTTATTTTTATTTTGAAGAGTAGAGGAAAAAGATGCGTTTTAATTGGGTAATTTAATGAGAGAAAAGGTATAAAATGTGTACAGTTACAATTTATTATAAAGAGAATAGTGATTTCATTTTAACTTCAAATCGTGATGAAGATCCTAATAGGGAATCATTGCCCCCTAATTTTTATAATGAAGATTCAACAAAAATGCTTTACCCAAAAGATAAGTTATCTGGAGGTACATGGATTGGTATTAGTGATAAGAACCGATTGATCTGTTTGTTGAATGGTGGATTTAAAATTCATAAAAGAAGAAAAAATTATAGGTTGAGTAGAGGATCAATAGTAAAGGATCTTCTTTCTTCAAACGATCTCACTTTAGCGGTTAAAGGTTATGATTTTAATAATATTGAACCTTTTACAATTGTTGCAATCGATTGGAATGATGGATTAAAGTTCTTTGAACTGGTTTGGGATGGTAGTGAGCTCCATTTTCAAAATTTCCCTCTAGAGACTCGAATCTGGTCTTCTTCTACTTTATATACAGATAGGATGAAGAATGAAAGACACCAGTGGTTTTATGATTTTAAAGATAAAAATCAACTGAACTCAACATCTTTGTTTGATTTTCATTCAACTGAATCTAATAACAAAGATTATGGAATAGTTATGGACAGAGAGTTTGTAAAAACTACCAGTATTACTCAAGTAGAAAAGACCAAAGGTGTTCTAAAAATGAAATATTTCGATTTAAAATTAAATCAGCATTTTATAAAAGAGTTTAAATTACCGGTTTCCGTAAATGAATAGCACAGGATTGATCATAACAATGGCTTATCCAGACACCGTGGTTATGGTAGCAGATGAGTGGTATTCACCTTTACTTCAATTTATTGGTGTTGGTAAAAAAAATTATGTAAAAGCAGGACATGCAGCACTGGTTCTAATTAACAGGGAAACTGGATTTTTGGAATATCATGATTTTGGTCGTTACATCACTCCAGAACCGAATGGTAGAGTAAGAGGCTCTCAAACGGATCATGAATTAGATTTTCCTTTAGAAGCTGAAATGGTAGGCGATACAATCAAGAACCTTGACACAATTTTATTGTACTTGGCTAATAATCCTAAAAAAACACATGGCGATGGTAAATTAATTGCTTCGGTTTGTTCAAAAGTTGACTATCAAAAAGCCAAGAACCATATAAGAAAGCTAATGGGAAATGGGTCATTTAGATATGCAGCCTTTAAAAAGGAATCTTCAAATTGTGCTAGATTTGTGACCTCTACTTTAATAGCTTCAGTAACTGATAATAAAATCTTAAGATCCTTAAAAAATTCTTTGCTTTTCACTCCAAGCACTGTAGGAAATGTGGTCAGAGCGAATACCCAAAATCAGATATATGAAATTATTGGCAATTCTATATTTGAGTTTAATTCAACTGTTTTTAAGGAAAATTTTAGATGTTTTTTAGATAAAATCCCAGATCATGAATATCACATAATAGGGACATTAAAACCAAAGCAGGTGGATGGTCTTAAAGAAAATGCGCAATGGTTAAGTGGTATTGCAGCCGGAGCTTGGTTTGAAATCAGTAAATCAGAAACATATATTGAGGAACATTATAGAATTAGACGAGTGTCACCTCATGGAAATATAGATGTTGATGGTTTATATAAGGTTGATTGTATAAGCTTTAATCTAGATGAGGTATTTGAATTTGTCCATGACTCCAATTGCCATTATTGCCATGTGGTGCAAAACGAAAAAAGATACAAATTTGAGTTTGTAAAAAAACTTGAAGATTAGTTGATAGCAAAAGGAGCACTCAACTTAAAAGTAGGAATGACCACTTTAAAATTTTTGGTAGTAGTAAAATTAACCATATTATAGTAACCTTCCATGGCTCCAAAAGGTGATGTCAATAAGCATCCAGAATTATAGGTATGTGATTCTCCTGGTTTTAAGACAGGTTTTTTGCCAATTACACCTTCACCTTCAACTATTTCAATATTGTTTAAGGCATCTAAAATTCGCCAATGTCTTGAATTTAGCTGAACAGAATCTTTACTCTGATTTTCTATGGTTACACGATAGCCAAAAGCAAACTGCACTTTATAATTTTTATAAAATGTGCCTTCAAAAGTCGTTTCAACCGAAATTTTTATGCCTCTTGTAACTTGCTGTACCATCAAAATTAAACCAGTCTATAATTTTTTAATAAAAATAAATATACTTTTTGCTAGGCAAAAATAACAAATTTTACGATTCAATGTATAATTTAATCGTTGGTTGGCGTATTATTGACATTAAAAAGCCTCAATTTGAGATATTTACTGAATTACCGTTACCAATACCAAGTAATCTGTCATATCTAGCTCCTAGATACCTGTAATATACCAATACTTTGTAATCATTCTCTGTTTGATAAAAATTACCACTAATCTCACCTTCCTTTATTTGTCCATTATTATCAACAACAACATATTTATAATTATAAAATCCTTGTTTTAGCAATATGGGAACTGTGTATGTATTTGAATATTCGTCAAAGTACATTTTTGTGCTTTCTTCAATAGCATAGTTATTAAAATTACCATATACATGGATACTTTTATCTCCAAATATTTCATCGTGCTCCAAGCTAAAGTGTACCCAGGCGTAATCCGCTTCAATCGATGGATTTTCCCTGTCTAAAGCTGTAATTAAAAAATTGCCATTTATATCCGGATTATAAGTATAAGGTATGTTCGCTCTTATTAAATCAGTGTATAAATAATTATGATACAATTCTTTTAACTCAATTGATCTTGTTCCTAATGTTGCAACTCTCAAATCTTTAGTATCTATAAATAAATATTCGTTACCCGCCCAAAAACTTGATTCGGTATCATATTTATAAATAAGTTGATTCCCAAGTGTATAAAGAGGTTTCAGCCCAGTGATAGCTGTATTAAGATTATTATTCTGTATGATTAATGTGTTAACCGTCTCTTTAAGATTATTAAAATTCTTAAAGTTTGAGGATATGGTAATATCCACGGTATGCTTTTCATTAACCACACTTACATCCCTTGATCTTTTTATGTCAACCCCAACACTAACCTTATCGTCATAAACCATAAATTTTCTTGAAAAGACCAGTTCATCATAATTATCGTAAATTTTTATCATGTAGTTGCCTGATACAAGAAATCCACGCGTTTGACTATTAGGAATTTGCAATATATAATGGCTGTAAATTTGAAAAGTATTAAAGGAATTTTCATAATCTAATATTCTTTGATTATCAAAACCATTAAGATATTCTGATTTAACCAGAATAGATGGCTTCCAGTTATAATCATAATGTTCAATTTTATAATAAAAATCCGCCTCTTCACCATTCAATGCATCAAACTCCAATACGAGTTTATCTCCAAGTTTTAGAATAGGTAATTGGCTTTCTGAAGTATCACCTTTAAAATTTATGGTTTTAATGTATTCTGGAGGATTGACTTCAAACTCTATTTGTCCAAAAACAATAGTATTACAGAGTAAAAAAACGAAACAGAAATAAATTTTTAACATACTTAATTTTGCATTACAATGGTAAATATAATCAAAATTCATACCCTAAATTAAACTACTGTTTTATGCTTTAAATTATTAGTTAATTAATTATGAAAACTGTATTTAAAATTTGTAAATTTGCACCAATTTTT
>CAYTSL010000031.1:0-12236 GCA_964440415.1 uncultured Flavobacteriaceae bacterium | reverse complement strand
TTTCTATAGAATGTTCCGTTCCATCTTGGGGTATAATCAGCTCTATTGTATGCGCCTAATACTAAATAACCATTCTCTATATAAATCATGACCGCTCTGGTTCCGCCTCCTTCTTTCATTAAGATTTGTCGGGATGCAGTAGACGTAACTTTAAAATAGGTTTCGTAAGTTCTGTTATTAGTAGTGGTGCTATTTATATTTGATGTATTTGGAACAGTAAGATTGTCGTTCACACCATCAAAGTACATGCCTTCTGAAGAAGGCTGAGCAACAGCTAAAACAGATAATAAGAAAATAAAATGTAATAGTTTCTTCATAAGGTTTATTTAGTACTAATCAAAATTTGTTCTTTTTCTGTCCGATTCGTAATTTATTTTCATTTAAAATAACGAATAATCGTCGTATTACCGTTTTTATCGATGAATTACCATTTACTCGTTGAAATACACCACTTTATTATCACATACTGGTTAGTCAATTTTAATTTTTCTGTGGGCAAATATAATATCTTAAACTAAACAAAATATTTTTTTCGATGAAATGCACTGATTTTTAACGTTTTAATAATAATTAAGCTAGTTCTATATAAGTAATTACTAATACTAACACTTCTATATTGCTATCTTTTGATCACTTTTTTGGAGATAGTCGATGAATCCTGCAAAGAATACTTGATAATATATATTCCAGAAGAAATTTTTGGAACATTAAGGATTTCTTTGAAATTACTCTTAAGAATTTGTTTTCCAGCTAAGTCAAATACCTGAATTTTATTTGGTATAACATCAGCATTCACTTTTGTAACCAGCTGATTATTGGAGAAAAAGGAGTTGATATTATTTACATCATCTGAAAATTCTTCAGAACTTAAAACTGAATTATAATTATAGTGAAGAATAAATCTACTATTATCTTCAATTGGACTTGCGACATTAAATGTATAATCTCCTGTGCGCAAATCTGTCATTGTTGTTAGTAAGGTATCTTCTAAACTAATATCAAAAGAAGGGTCAACGTAATCCAGAACCATTGAAATCGTGTAATCACCAGAATTAATTACTTCAAAACCTAACGGAACAGAAATAAACTGGTTTGGTTGTAATTCTGATCTACCTTGAATTTCATATTTATCAGAATCTATAAAGCTGTAAAATTCAATTGATGCACCATCATTAACAAAAATGCCATCGTGCGTGTTTTCGTAACCATCTGAAGCGCCTGGAACAAATCCGATTAAAATTGGACTATAACCTATTACTCCTGATAATCTGAACCAAGACTTTCCATCTTCAGGATTAACTGCTGTTCTAAAAAACTGATCATTATTGCCAACAACTCGATGAGTATTTCTAAAAGTAACCGTTCCAGCTTGTAAAGTTTTAACAAAAACACCTAATCCGGTTGCAATATTTCCGGTTGTTCCAGGCTCACTGGAACCAGTCGAGTTATAACTAATATAATCTGATGCTGAATTATTTACTCCTACTTCACTCTGATTCCAATAATACATCGTGCCTTCTATGACATCAGAATTATCTGCATGAAAAGAAGCCCAATCCAATGCAGACGAATATGGATTGCCTATTAAATTAAAATTATCTGCATTACTGTTATAATAGACTGAATAATCTAAACAACCATTATTAACAGAACCTGTAAAAGTTCTGGTAAAACTCCCTGATTGACTATCTGAACGGATGAAATAGCCCTCACTTACATCCATATAATGTGTATTTCCAACTTGCACATAAAGGGAAGGATTTTGAGATGAATCAAATTCATAAACTATAACTGGATTTGTAAATATTGAACTAATTCTTGCATCCGCTTGAATGATAGGTGATGCCCAAATTGAATAATAATCTTCTGGATAATCAGGCGAATCTCTTTCAATAACAAAATTACCAGTTCCAGAAACTCCTTCATTATCCTGCAAAATAAAAGAACCATTATTTTCAACCGTTACTGTTCCAGAATTGACAGCATCGTAGTAAACATTCAAGGTTCCTCCATCTTGAATAGTGATTTCTGAAGTAGCTGCAGACAGATCAAGTCTTCCAATTCTAACTTCAGATGAAATTATAGGATAATTATTTGATGATGGTATGACTACCTTTTGAAGCTTCGTGGATGAAGGCACATTACTTCCTTGCCAGTTTCCAGAGAATGTCCAAACTGAAGAAACTGCCGTTGCTGACCAGTTATAGGTTGTGCCATTACCATTGGCTGATGTTGTTGTCCAAACCCCTGAATTATTCAAATACTCTACATTATCATCATCTAAATAAGCTACAAGATTAGTTCCTGTCGATAATTCTGCATCTATATTGTCGTTGATCTGTGTTGATGTCCTACCAGAATTCCAGACTCTAAAACCCCATAAATTACCATTAAAATAATACCTTGTACCAACACTTCCTGTGGTTGTATTGGCACAATGCTCACTGCTTGAGCTCATAACTGAACTGGCAGCCCAAGTACCGCAATTGCCATATCTTAAGCTGGAATTTCTCCCTAACTCTATACTCCCAGTATGTTTAGGAATCGTAAAACCAGTTTGGCTGTCTTGTAACACGCCATTTAAATACCATAAAAATGTTGTTGTACCTCCAGATGTACTAATCACAAAAGCCACATGGTACCAAGTATCGTCTAGAATATCTCCTGTTGCCGATCTAAAAAATTCTGCAGTCCCACCATTGCTCCTATAAGCACCACAATATAATTGGTCACCACTTAAATATATCATGATGGCATTCACTCCTCCACCTTCTTCATAAATCATCTGCTTGTTAGTCGCATCATTCGTTTTAAACCAGGTCTCAATAGTTCTATTGGCTACAGCAGTATTATTAGAATTAATGTATGTGGTATTAGGAATAATTATATAGTCATTGGAGCCGTTAAGTTCAAAGCCAAGGTCGCAAGGTTGAGAGAATGAATAAAATGTTATAAGACAAGTTAAAACTAAAAGTTTTCTCATGTAATACACCTAATATTTCGATTAATGTTTAGAAAATCTACGGTTATACCACAATTATTTCGAAATATTATTCTTACATTTTTCGTTTAAACGCAAAATTGAGTCGATGTAATGCTATATAACCAATGATTTTAATCCCGTAGAACAATATTACATATTTATTAAACAATATGCAAAAAATTAACATCGTCGTGAAGTATCTGGGTGACATGGTGTTAACTTAAATATTCTATTTGTAAGAGTTAATATTTGATTAAAAAAAGCTGCTAAAACTGTAATTTTATATTTATTTGTATTAAATACTCCACTATGAATATTTTAACCAAAAAATTCAATACAGCTTTCAATACGGCTCCATTTTCTAAAATCAAGAATGATGACTTTTTACCAGCCATCAAAAAACTAATCAAAGAGACGAAAAAAGAGATTGATGAAATAACCAGTAATAAAGAAATTCCTTCATTTGAAAACACAATTGAAGTATTAGATTATTCAGGTGAACAATTGGAAATAGTCACAAGTGTATTCTTTAATTTAAATTCTGCGGAAACCAATGACAAAATCCAAAAAATAGCTCAAGAGGTTTCACCTTTATTATCAGAATTTAGCAATGATGTCACACTAAACAAGGAATTGTTTAAGCGGGTCAAAGCTGTTTATGAAATAAAGGATTCTCTTGATTTAAATCCAGAGCAAGAAATGCTTTTAAAGAGGAAATATAAAAGTTTTTCTAGAAATGGAGCCAATCTACCAGAAGATAAAAAAGAGGAGTTACGAGAAATAGATAAAAATCTGTCTCAACTAAAACTGAAATTTGGCGAAAATGTATTAGCAGAAACCAATAAGTATGAAATGCTCATTACTAATCCTGAAGACCTTTCTGGTTTACCTGAAGGCGCAAAAGAAGCTGCTAAACAATTAGCTGAATCCAAGGGTAAAAAAGGCTGGTTATTTACTTTGGATTATCCAAGTTACATTCCTTTTATGAAATATGCTGACAATAGGAGACTTCGAGAAAAATTAGCAAAAGCTTTTGGAAGTAAAGGTTTTAAAAACGATGAATTAGATAATCAAAAAATAGTTCTAAAAATTGTTAATTTCCGACATCAAAGAGCAAAACTTCTTGGTTATGATAATCACGCACATTTTGTGCTTGAAGAAAGGATGGCAGAAACTCCTAATGCAGTCTTGAATTTTTTAAATGATCTATTGGCAAAAGCAAAACCAGCTGCCGATCGGGAATTTGCTAATCTTCAGAATTTTGCACAGGAATTGGATAATATTACAAAATTAGAGAAATGGGATTCTGCTTATTACGCCGAAAAATTAAAGCAAAAACTATTCAATTTAGATGATGAAAAGTTAAAACCATACTTTAAACTTGAAAATGTGATTGATGGTGTTTTTAAAGTAGCCTATAAATTGTATGGATTATCCTTTGAACTCGTTAACAATATAGATAAGTATCATGATGGTGTATTAACATACAATGTAACAGATAATAATGGAGATTTGGTGTCAATTTTTTATGCGGATTTTTTTCCACGACCAGGAAAACGTAACGGTGCGTGGATGACTAGCTTTAAGCCACAGTTTAAAAAGAGTAAAGTCAACAAAAGACCTCATATTTCTATTGTGTGCAACTTTACCCAACCCACAAAAAGCAAACCATCTTTACTAACTTTTAATGAAGTAACGACCTTGTTTCACGAATTTGGGCATGCACTTCATGGCATGCTCGCACAAACCACTTACCCTAGTTTGTCTGGAACCAATGTTTATTGGGATTTTGTTGAATTACCAAGTCAGATTTTAGAGAATTGGTGTTATGAAAAGGAATGTCTGGAATTGTTTGCAACACATTATGAAACAGGAGAAATAATTCCGATGGATTTAGTAAAAAAAATTAAGGAATCGTCAACATTTCATGAAGGCATGCAAACCTTGAGACAAATCAGTTTTGGTCTGCTAGACATGGAGTGGCATGGTAAGGACCCAAAAAATATAGAAGATGTTAAGGCATTCGAATTAAAAGCTTTTAAGGACACTCGGTTATATCCAGATGTTGCAGAAAATTGCATGAGCACATCATTTTCTCATATTTTTCAAGGTGGTTATTCATCTGGTTATTATAGTTACAAATGGGCTGAAGTTTTAGATGCTGATGCCTTTGAACTGTTTAAAGAAAAAGGTGTTTTCAATCCTACGGTGGCAAACAGTTTTAAAGAAAATATTCTTAACAAAGGAGGAACCGAAAACCCAATGACTCTGTATAAAAGGTTTCGTGGGCAAGAACCTCAACCTGAAGCCCTTTTAAAACGAGCAGGGTTGATTAATTGAAAATATCCTATTTTTGAAGGAATGAGCAACAGCAAAATAAAACATAAAATAAATGCGAATAATTGGGTAGACTCCTATTCTGATTATTTATATAATTACGCAATATCACGGGTGAATGATAGAAATGTAGCACAAGATATTGTTCAAGACACATTTTTTGCTGGATTAAAGTCTATGAAGAATTTTAAGGGAGAAGCTAGCGAGAGAACTTGGCTAATTTCTATTTTAAAAAGAAAGATCATTGATCATTACAGAAAAATAAATTCAAAAAAAGGGAAGGCAGAAGTACGTATGAGCTATAATAGCGATACAGAATCTGAAGGTGATTGGCTTGAAGAACGTGTTGCCGACAATGTAGATATTAACGCTGAAGAAACTTTAATAAATGAGGAGTTAGGTTCTGCTATCCTTGATTGTCTCAGTAAACTTCCCGAAAAGCAAGCTCTAGTATTTAAAATGAAAACGATTCAAGGGTTTGAAACAGAAGCTATTTGTAATGAATTAAATATTACAGCGTCTAATTTATGGGTGATTATTCATCGAGCTCGTACTGCCATGGCAGCTTGCCTTGAAAAAAACTGGTTTTAATTATGAGTAAACTTTTTTTAAAATGTGATGAAGCAAATAATATATGTGATAAATCACAGTATCATGAGGCTTCTTTTATTGAAAAAATCAAGCTGACAATCCACTTGATATATTGTAAGGCTTGCAGACTATATTCAAGCAATAACGCTAAATTGACAGACTGTATCAGCAAGTCTCAAGTAACTTGTTTAGATGAGTCGAAAAAAAACGAAATTAAAAAAAGTTTAGAAAAAGAACTAGTCAAAAAACAAAACTAGTATTAGCCAAAATATTGGCAAAGCCTCCACCCAAAATGCACTGTAGAATCTTCCTCGATCCATGTTAGAGAATACTATAAATAGTCCTGTAACTATAGCAATTATAAGTGTGGTTAAAATTTGATTTAAATCTAGATCGTCCTTAAAAAATTCCAACAAAAGAAAAACTAATAACAGTGAAATCCCCAAAAATTTTGTGCTTTTAATTCCAATTCTTTGAGGAATGGTCGACAGCTTAAGACTATCATAGTGCAAGTCTCTAATATCAAAAGGTAAAATTAAAACTACAACGAATATGTAGCGTTGTAAAAGCATTACAAAAACATCAAAGTTTATTGGATGATCATTATTTACAGCAGGTAATATAATCGTTACAAATGCCCAGACCAGAGCAATTATATAAACTTTCAATCCACTTACAGATCTTAAATTATATTTATTATCTAAAAAGATATTTTTGGGTAAAAATGGTGTAGCATAAAACAATGTAATTAGAGCTAAAATTATCACAATTATTAATGTGTTTCTTTCCAGCAGTAAAAGGTAATAGATCATAAAACCAAAACAAATCAGTGAAAATAATTGAATCACCCGAAGCCAATTTGCCAGACTTCTATAATGGAATTTTGCAAGTCCAAAATACTTAACAAAGTTGTAACCTGTAATGGATGCAAAAAATATAAAATACAAGATGCTTTCATCGTAAAAAATGTTTAACTGATATAAAGTAATAAACGACAAAGAATATACAGCTAAAGCCACGTGAATACTAGCATTGATATAAAAATCGAATATTTGTTTCAATAAGCGCATTAAACAAAAATAATGAAAGTGTTAATAAAGCAATTAATTGGTTAAAAACTTTGGTTTTACTTAACAAATTTGAATAAAGTATTACTTATTTTTGCACTCACAACTCATAACTTTAAGTTATATGAACACAAACGCTTTTAAACTGCGTCACATAGGTCCTAGGGAGGAAGATCAAAGCCAAATGTTAGAAACTATTGGTGTGGAAAGTATGGATCAACTTATTTATGAGACAGTTCCTGATGAAATTCGTCTTACAAAGGAATTAGACCTAGAACAACCATTAAGTGAGCAGGAGTATTTAGTGCACATTAATGAATTAGGAAAAAATAATAAAGTATATAAGACCTATATTGGTTTAGGATATCACCCAACCATATTACCTGCAGTTATTCAACGTAATATTTTAGAAAACCCAGGTTGGTATACGGCATATACTCCTTATCAGGCAGAAATCGCCCAAGGTAGGCTAGAGGCCTTATTAAATTTTCAAACAATGGTCACTGATCTAACTGGAATGGGGATTGCCAACGCATCGTTGTTAGACGAAAGCACAGCAGCAGCTGAAGCAATGACCTTACTTTTTACTGTTAGAGAACGAAATCAGAAAAAAGCTGGAATAAATAAATTCTTTGTTTCTAATGAAATTTTACCTCAAACCATTTCACTTTTAAAAACAAGAGCAGTTCCTATTGGTATTGAGCTGATTATTGGAGATGAAAACGAATTTAATTTCTCAAACGAATACTTTGGAGCCATTCTTCAATACCCAGGTAAGCATGGTCAGATAACAGATATTAAGAGTTTTATTACTGAAGCAAACAAAAATGACATAAAAGTGGCAGTAGCCGCTGATATTTTGAGTCTAATAAAACTTGAATCACCTGGAAAGTTAGGAGCTGACGTGGTAGTTGGAACTACTCAACGATTTGGTATTCCTATGGGATTTGGAGGACCACATGCGGCTTATTTTGCAACAAAAGAAGAGTATAAAAGACATCTACCTGGAAGAATTATTGGAGTTACAAAAGACGCCAATGGTAATAAAGCGTTACGTATGGCTCTCCAGACTAGAGAACAACATATAAAACGTGATAAGGCTACCTCAAATATCTGTACTGCTCAAGTTTTATTGGCTGTTATGGCTGGAATGTACGCAGTATATCATGGCCCAAATGGTCTAAAATACATTGCGGATAGAGTTCATAATTTTGCATCAACATTAGATAATGAATTGCAAAAATTGGGATTTGAACAATTGAATTCAAATTATTTTGATACGCTCAAAATAAAAGTAGATTCTAACAAGATTAAACCTTTAGCTGTTAAAAAGAAAATCAATTTTTATTTTCCAGATTCTGACACTGTTAGTATCTCAATGAATGAAGTGACTACTCTTTCAGATCTTAATGCTATCATTTCAATTTTTGCTGAAGCTTCAGGAAAAGATCCAATATCTATTCAAAAATTAAACGAATCGAATAGAATTCCAGAAGGCTTAAAAAGACAAACTGAATTTTTAACATTAGATGTTTTCAATTCTCATCATTCAGAAACTGAATTGATGCGATACATTAAGAAATTAGAGCGTAAAGATCTTTCTTTAAACCATTCCATGATCTCACTGGGCTCATGCACAATGAAACTAAATGCTGCTGCAGAAATGTTGCCTTTGAGTATGTACAAATGGGCTAATATTCATCCGTTTGTACCATCAGAGCAAGCTCAAGGTTACCTTACAGTTTTAAAAGAACTTGAGGTTCAACTAACAGAAATTACAGGTTTTGCAGGTACTTCATTGCAACCAAATTCTGGAGCCCAAGGCGAATTTGCAGGCTTGATGGTAATAAAAGCCTATCATGAATCCAGAGGTGACCATCACAGAAATATTTGTTTAATTCCTTCTTCAGCACATGGAACTAACCCTGCTAGTGCAGTTATGGCTGGGATGAAAGTAGTTGTTACAAAGGCTACGGAAGAAGGAAATATTGATGTCAATGATTTACGAGAAAAGGCTGAATTGCATAAAGAGAATTTAGCAGCATTAATGGTAACATATCCATCGACTCATGGTGTTTATGAAGCCTCCATAAAGGAGATTACTCAAATTGTTCATGACAATGGTGGCCAAGTTTATATGGATGGCGCCAACATGAATGCACAGGTTGGATTAACAAACCCGGGGAATATTGGTGCAGACGTGTGTCATTTAAATTTACATAAAACCTTTGCAATTCCTCATGGAGGAGGTGGACCTGGTGTTGGTCCAATTTGCGTTGCTAAACAATTGGTTCCTTTTTTACCAGGTAACCCTGTTATAAAAACTGGTGGTGAAAAAGCTATTCATGCTATTTCAGGTGCTCCTTTTGGGTCTGCTTTAGCCTGTTTGATATCATATGGATATATTAAAATGCTTGGCGCTGATGGTTTAACAGAATCAACCAAAGTGGCAATTTTAAATGCTAATTATTTGAAAGAACGGTTAGGAGAACACTTCCGGACCCTTTATTCAGGAGAACGCGGTCGTGCAGCTCATGAATTGATTGTTGACTGCAGACCTTTTAAAGAACATGGTATTGAAGTTTCAGACATTGCAAAACGATTAATGGATTACGGCTTTCATGCGCCTACAGTATCATTCCCAGTTGCAGGAACTCTTATGATTGAACCAACCGAAAGTGAAAGTAAGCAGGAAATTGATAGGTTTTGTGACGCTATGATAGCTATTAGAAAGGAAATTGACCAAGTTTCAATAGAAGAGCCTAATAACATTTTAAAAAATGCACCTCATACTTTGGATATGTTAACTGCTGACAACTGGGATTATCCATATTCCAGAGAACAAGCTGCATTTCCATTGGAATTTGTAAGAGACAACAAATTCTGGCCAAGTGTAAGACGCGTTGACGATGCTTATGGCGATAGAAATTTAGTTTGTACATGTGCTCCCATTGAAGCATATGCCTAGATAATTATTGCTTTTGAACGTCGTAAAAAATAGTAAACAATAAGTGCCTTTGTAACTATTTTAGTTAATTTAGCCGCTTAATAAATTTTTATTGTTCTTATGAATATCAAAATTACCGGCTCGGGAAGCTATATTCCTGACGTTATAGAGAAGAATGAAGACTTTCATCATCATACATTTTTAAACATAGATGGTACCTCTATTGATAATCCTAATGAGGTTATTGTTGAAAAATTTAAAGACATAACTGGTATTGCTGAACGTCGTTATGCTGAAGATCATTTAGTAAGTTCAGATTTAGGCGCAATGGCAGCAGAAAGAGCGATTGCAGATGCCAATATAGATCCCGAAGAATTAGATTATATTATTGTTGCTCATAATTTTGGTGATGTTAGAGCAAACACTGTACAAAGTGATCTCTTACCTTGTTTGGCTTCAAGAATTAAACATAGTTTAAAAATAAAAAATCCACAGTGCGTTGCTTATGATATTCTATTTGGTTGCCCAGGTTGGATTGAAGGTGTAATTCAGGCTCAAGCATTTATAAAAGCTGGAATGGCAAAAAAATGCTTGGTAGTAGGAACCGAAACTTTATCAAGAGTTGTGGACAAATACGATAGGGATTCTATGATCTATTCTGATGGAGCTGGTGCCACTGTAATTGAGGCAACCGATGAAGAAGGGGGAATATTATCTCATGAATCTGCATCATTCACTTATGATGAAGCCTATTATCTTTATTTCGGGTGTTCTAATAATCAAGAACTTGATAAGGACACGCGTTATTTAAAAATGGAGGGAAGAAAAATCTACGAATTTGCACTTAATAATGTCCCTATTGCTATGAAGTCTTGTTTAGATAAAAGTGGAGTTGACATCAAGGATGTAAAAAAAGTACTAATTCATCAGGCTAATGAAAAAATGGATGAAGCTATTGTAAAACGGTTCTTTAGACTTTACAAAACTCCAATGCCAGAGTATATTATGCCTATGAGTATTCATAAATTAGGAAATAGTTCTGTGGCAACAGTTCCCACATTGTTCAATTTAATTAAAAACAAGAAATTAGATAAGCATTCTCTAAAAAAGGGTGATGTTATTATATTTGCAAGCGTTGGTGCTGGAATGCATATAAATGCAATAGCTTACAAATATTAAATCTTACCGCTTTAGCAGAAATTCTAAATATGTACGAAGGAAAGTTTCCTCACAAAAGATATAAATTA
Organism: uncultured Flavobacteriaceae bacterium; assembly: GCA_964440415.1. Lineage (GTDB taxonomy): Bacteria > Bacteroidota > Bacteroidia > Flavobacteriales > Flavobacteriaceae > Site-B1. The sequence goes on along the minus strand of CAYTSL010000031.1, from coordinate 1,064 downwards.
ACCTTACAATTTTTAAAGGAGCATATTCCTGATTCTTCAAATATTCTAGATCTGGGTGTTGAAAACCCATTCACCGATTTGATGAAAAAGAATGGTTATGAAGTAGAAAATACAAGTGGTGAAGATTTAGATGTTGATTCGTCTGCAATTATTAATTCTGATGCAGAAGTTGTCACAGCTTTTGAAATATTTGAGCATCTGCTGTCTCCATTTACCGTACTTAAGGATATAAAAGCAAAAAAATTAGTAGCCAGTGTTCCACTTAAACTTTGGTTTGCTTCGGCTTACAAAAGTAAAACAGATAAATGGGACAGACATTACCATGAGTTTGAAGATTGGCAATTTGACTGGCTTTTAGAAAAAACAGGATGGCACATAAAAGCACGTAAAAAATGGACCAATCCAACTAAAAAAATTGGAATACGACCAATTTTAAGATGGTTTACGCCTAGATATTACATTGTATATGCAGAAAGAGTTTAACTTTGAAGAAACAAATTTTCAACGTTGAACTTTTACATTGTCATTCCCACTCATAATGAAGAAGACTATATAGCTTTGATGCTTGAATCATTGGCTAACCAGACCATGCTTCCTAAAAAAGTTGTCGTGGTTAATGATAACTCTACGGATAATACGTCTAAAATAATTACAGAGTTTTGTAACAAGTACACTTGGATTACAACAATAAACATAACCTCATCTAAAGCTCATGTTCCAGGGAGTAAAGTGATTAAGGCATTTAATAGTGGACTAAATACATTGGACAATAACTACGACATCATTTGTAAATTTGACGCAGATATTATCTTACCAACTGATTACTTGGAAAAAATAACGAATCTCTTCAAAACAGATAAAAAAATTGGTGTAGCTGGTGGATTAGCTTTTATAAAAAAGAAGGAGAACTGGGTTTACGAAAAAGTGTCATCAAAGGATCATGTTCGAGGACCTTTTAAGGCTTACAGAAAATCCTGTTTCGCACAAATTGGTGGACTTAAGGAATCCATTGGCCAGGATGATCGGTGTCGTCTTGACGGAGTTATGCCAGTTGCCGCGGACAT
>CAYTSL010000030.1:10629-12247 GCA_964440415.1 uncultured Flavobacteriaceae bacterium | reverse complement strand
TCTAACAGAAACTTATCGTCTACTTTAGGGATTTTAGATATCTCAAACGAGCAATACAATGAAGAAACTGGAGTAGTAACTGTTGATGGTGATAATGTAACTTACAGAGCTACTTATATAATTGACGAAGATGGTGTCGTTCAACATGAAAGCATAAACAATATGCCTTTAGGTAGAAACGTGTCTGAATATTTACGAATAGTTGATGCATTAACGCACGTACAGGAAAAAGGAGAAGTTTGTCCAGCAAACTGGGAAGAAGGTAAAGATGCAATGCAAGCAAACGCTAAAGGAACTGCTGAATATTTAGCATCTCACTAATTATAACGTTATGCAAGAATTAGCACAAGACAACTTACAAGAAATTGTAAACAGTAACGACATAGTAGTTGTACAATATGCTGCAACTTGGTGTGGAAATTGCAGAATCATGAAGCCGAAGTTTAAAAAATTGTCTTCAGAAAATGAGAATGCAGTTTTTGTGATTGCTGATGCTGAAAAATTTCCAGAAAGCAGAAAATTAGCTAACGTTGATAATTTACCAACCTTTGCAACTTTTAAAGGTGGTAAATTTGTAAATCAGGTTCAGACAAATAAATTTGAAGTTTTAAAAGATCTAGTAGATGAAGTTACCAGTAATTAAGCATTTAACTCAATTTATTGAGGATAATGACGAAGACTACATCAATGAAACCATTGAAACTTTAGAAGCACTTACTGAAGTGCCTTCTTTAAAAGATGAAGAGTTAGATGTAATTGGAGAACTAATCTCAAACATGTATGGTGCAATCGAAGTCAATAAAATGATTAAAGATGGTACTCCTAAAAAAGAAGCTTTAAATAGCTTTATGAAACGTGTACTTGGTTCTATAGACACTTAATGAAAAAGAAAAGAAGTATAAAAAAACCGCTTAAAATTAAGCGGTTTTTTTATGCTAATTATTTTTCCAATCTAAAAAATCTTTTTATGATAAATCAAAACGATCGGCATTCATCACTTTAACCCAAGCATTAACAAAGTCTGTAACAAATTTATCTTGGATATCATCTTGAGCATACAACTCTGCATAAGCACGTAAAATAGAATTGGATCCAAAAACAAGATCTGTTCTTGTTGCTGTCCATTTTACTTCACCTGTTTTACGGTCACAAATTTCATATATACCATTTCTGGTTGGTTTCCACTTGTAAGCCATATCTGTTAAATTTACAAAAAAAGCGTTGGTCAAAGCACCTTCGTTATTAGTAAAAACACCATGTTTAGCATCTCCATAATTGGTTCCTATCACACGCATACCACCTAGCAATACAGTCATTTCTGGTGCAGTTAATCCCATTAATTGTGTACGGTCTAACAACAACTCCTCTGGACTTACCACATAATCTTTTTTCAACCAGTTTCTATAACCATCAGCTAATGGTTCTAATGGTTCAAAAGATTCTACATCAGTCATTTTGTTGGTAGCATCGCCACGACCTGGAGCAAAAGGCACTGTAATTTCTATACCTGCATTTTTTGCTGCTTGTTCTACACCTACATTACCTGCTAAAACAATAGCATCTGCAACACTAATACCAAATTCATCTGCTATTGGTTCAAGAACAGATAATACTTTTG
>CAYTSL010000030.1:0-10529 GCA_964440415.1 uncultured Flavobacteriaceae bacterium | reverse complement strand
AGCGTTCTTTTGGTCCCATATCGCGATGCGTTAACTTAAACCATGCTCTTGCAAAAGCATCAGAAAAGGCATCAAAATCATTCATAAACTTCAATGAAATTTCTTTGTAGATTGGATCCACTTTCATAGCCATATCAGCATCGGTCATTGCAGGATTATGTCGAATTGAAAAATCTTCGACATCAACTGGTTTATCTTCTTCTTTAATACTTGCAGGTTCCCATTGCCATGCTCCAGCAGGACTTTTACGTAATTCCCATTCGTGTTTAAATAACATTTCAAAAAATCCGTTGTCCCACTTAGTTGGATTACTTGTCCAAGCTCCTTCTAAACCACTAGTTACTGTGTCTGCACCTTTTCCTTTTCCAGTAGGATTAGCCCAACCAAAACCTTGCTCTTCAACTGGAGCAGTTTCAGGATCTGGACCTAAAATACTGGCATCGCCATTTCCATGCATTTTACCCACAGTATGACCACCTGCTGTTAAGGCAACGGTTTCTCCATCATTCATCGCCATACGCTTGAAAGTTTCACGTACTTGAGCTGCAGTTTTCATTGGGTCTGGCTTTCCGTTTACACCTTCTGGATTGACGTAAATTAATCCCATTTGTACAGCTGCTAATGGATTTTCCATCGTATCTGGTTTATCAACATTTCCGTAACGTTCGTCACTTGGAGCTAGCCATTCTTTTTCTGCTCCCCAATATGTGTCTTTTTCAGGATGCCAAATGTCTTCACGACCAAATGCAAATCCATAAGTTTTCAAGCCCATATTTTCGTATGCAATTGTTCCAGCTAATATGATTAAGTCTGCCCAACTTACCTTATTACCATATTTTTTCTTTATTGGCCAAAGCAAACGTCTTGCCTTGTCTAAACTGACGTTATCAGGCCATGAATTAAGTGGTGCAAAACGTTGGTTTCCAGACCCACCACCACCACGTCCGTCAGAAATCCTATAAGTACCAGCAGCATGCCAAGACATACGGATAAATAAACCCCCATAGTGTCCCCAATCTGCAGGCCACCAATCTTGGCTGTCGGTCATTAAATCATGAAGATCTTTTTTAAGCGCTTCAACATTTAATTTTTTTAGTTCCTCTCGATAATTAAAATCTTTCCCCAATGGGTTAGATTTTGTGTCGTGCTGATGCAAAATGTCAAAATTTAAAGCATTAGGCCACCAGTCTATAACCGATTTTTCAGTAGCAGTGTTACCTCCATGCATTACTGGACATTTCCCTTTGTTTGAAGTGCTCATAATATTTATTATTAAATCATATTTGAATTTATTCTTGATTTCTTAAAGTTATGAATAACTCACCTAATTAATGTATCATACTATATTTTTATATATTATATTTTTATCGATAAAATTTATTGAAAATAAAATTATCATAGTATTAATAAACAAAAAACCTCTTCAATTCTGAAGAGGTTTTTTTACTAACCAAACTAAAATATCACCTAATTAAATAGGCAATACAACCGAATCAATAACATGAATAACACCATTTGTATTATCCAAATCTGCAGCAATCACTTTTGCAGAATTTCCATTTGCATCTGTAATGTAAACAGATCCATCTTTTAGCATAGCTGTTAAGTTTCCACCATTTACCGTTGGGATAGTTGCTTTACCATTATTCTTTTTTACTAAACCAATTACATCTGCTGCCATAAATTTTCCAGCTACTACATGATATTTTAAAATAGATTGCAAAGTACCAATGTTTTCAGTTTTTAATAAAGACTCTACTGTTCCTTCTGGTAATTTAGCAAATGCATCATTTGTAGGTGCAAAAACTGTGAAAGGACCTTCACTTGATAATACTCCTACTAAATCAGCAGCTTTAACAGCAGCAACTAGTGTTGTATGTGCATCAGATCCTATAGCAGTTTCAACGATATTCTTGTCTTGCGCCATTGAGCTTGTACCAATGACTAATGTGAATGCTACAATAAATACTTTTAATAATTTTTCTGTTTTCATAATGTGTTTTTTATTGGATTAAATTTTTGTTTAACAAATATATGCTTTTATTAAACAGATAAATTTTTATTATTATAACTTTAACTACTAAAGTTAATTTCTGTTAATTAAAATAAGGTTAATACTAATTCATAAGGATTTACATTATTTGATTCAAATTAACTTATAATATTGCTTAAATATTTATACTTTTATATCCATTATAAAAATCAAAAAATATGACAACAGTAACACTAAAAGGAAACGCAATAGAAACTTCTGGAAATTTACCAGCAGTAGGAACAAAAGCACCAGATTTTAAATTAGTAGCAACCGATTTATCTACTAAATCATTAAGTGATTTTGCAGGAAACAAAGTTGTATTAAATATATTTCCTAGTATCGATACAGGAACTTGTGCAGCTTCTGTAAGACAGTTTAATCAAGAAGCAAGTGAATTAGACAATACCAAAGTTTTATGCATTTCGCGTGATTTACCATTTGCACATGCGCGTTTTTGTGGTGCAGAAGGATTAGACAATGTTATTAGTTTGTCTGATTTTAAAAGAGGTCGTTTTGGAAAAAAATATGGCTTAAAATTTATTAATGGTCCACTTAAAGGTTTACTCTCTCGTAGCGTAATTGTATTAGACGAAAATGGAGTAATTAAATACACAGAACAAGTTCCAGAAACTGTGGACGAGCCTAACTACAAAGGAGCTTTAGAAGCTTTATATGACTAAAAAAGAGTCTTTTTTAGTTAACAGATTAAAAAGTATTGCCTGGGCATTTAAAGGTGCCTATTTACTGATTAAGACTGAATCTAGTATACAAATTCAATTTGTAATTGCCATCTTAATGACTCTTGCTGGTTTTTATTTTGGTATCTCGTCAGTAGAATGGATCATGCAAATTTTAGCCATTGGATTGGTAATGAGTTTGGAAGGAATAAACACAGCTGTAGAAAAACTATCAGACTTCATCCATCCGCAACAAAATGAAAAAATTGGTTTCATTAAGGACATAACTGCTGGAGCAGTATTTTTTGCCGCACTAGCAGCGATTTTGGTGGGTTTAATTATTTATTATCCCAAGTTGTTTTAAAATACTATACTGTTAGGATAAACGTTTGATATTTGTATTTTTGTTTAAGCAATAAAAATTTGCTTAAATCCCGAACTTGTTTCGGGATCACACTTTATAGTAACTCCGTTATTAATGGCAAAAAAGAAAACCAAAAGCAAAACAAATAAAACTTCTAATTATAAAAAACCAGGTTTTAAACTTTCAAATCAGCAAAGATTAATTTTTGGAAGCTTTTTAATAATTATTAGTCTTTTACTTTTTATTTCTTTTTTATCATTTTTCTTTACAGGTGAAGCTGACCAAAGTGCTTTAATCGAATTTACTTCAAGAGATGTCAAAGCAGAGAATTGGGCTAGTAAATTAGGTGCATGGTTGAGTGACTTCTTTATTCAAAAAGGATTTGGCATTGCTTCTTTCATTTTTTCTGGATTAATATTCTTGTCTGGAATTTATTTATTGGCAGGCTCCAAAAAGTCTAGGTTAGCAAGACACTGGTTTTGGGGAATATTAATTACAATTTGGTTTTCAATTTTATTTGGGTTCTTCGCTAAATCTAATCCCGTTTTAGGTGGCGTTATTGGCTTTGAAATTAATAGTTTCCTGCAGGATTATATTGGCAAAATAGGAATTGTACTGTTACTTTTATTAGGTTTAATTTCTTACCTGACTTTGAGGTTCAAAGTTTCTGTAGATAGTATAAAAAATCTATTTGTATCGGCTAAAAAAGAATTAAAAGATGATTTCAAACAACACGATTCTGTTATTGCGGTTGATAATAACTTAAGTGATGAAGCTAAAGACATTAAATCAGCTTTTGAAATTCCGTTAGAAAATATTGAACCGACTCTAAAAAAGTCTCCACCTAAAGTTAAGATTGAAACAGCATCAGAAGATTTAGAAATGAAGATTGAGACCGTTGAAGAAGAATTGGCAGAGACAGATAATCTAGCCAATAAACTAGTTGAGGATTTTGGAGAATTTGATCCTACATTAGAATTAAGTAATTATCAATTTCCATCTTTAGACCTTTTAAAAAAGTATAACACTGAAGGCATAACAATTAATCAGGAGGAGCTAGAAGAATATAAAAATAGAATTGTTGAGACTTTAAACAATTACAATATTGGAATTGCTAGCATTAAAGCGACTATTGGCCCAACTGTTACCTTATATGAAATTGTACCTGAAGCTGGAGTCAGGATATCAAAAATCAAAAATTTAGAGGATGATATTGCACTTTCACTTGCGGCTTTAGGAATTCGAATCATTGCTCCAATTCCAGGTAAAGGCACCATAGGTATTGAGGTTCCAAATAAAAATGCTACAATAGTTTCAATGCATTCTGTTATTTCATCACAAAAATTTCAAAAGGCTGAAATGCAATTGCCTGTAGCTCTGGGTAAAACAATAAGCAATGAAACATTTGTGGTTGATCTAGCTAAAATGCCGCATTTATTAATGGCAGGTGCCACTGGTCAAGGTAAGTCTGTAGGATTAAATGCAGTATTAACCTCACTACTTTATAAAAAACACCCTGCTGAAGTAAAATTTGTTTTGGTTGACCCAAAAAAGGTCGAATTGACCTTGTTCAATAAAATAGAGAGGCATTATCTGGCCAAATTGCCAGATAGTGAGGAAGCCATCATAACTGATAATACCAAGGTCATAAATACTTTAAATTCCTTATGTATTGAAATGGATAACCGATATGAGATGTTGAAAAATGCAATGTGTCGGAACATAAAGGAGTACAATGAAAAGTTCAAAGCTCGAAAACTAAATCCTAATGACGGTCATCATTATTTACCTTACATTATATTAGTTGTAGATGAATTTGCAGATTTAATAATGACAGCAGGTAAAGAGGTGGAAACACCAATTGCCCGATTAGCTCAATTGGCAAGAGCTATTGGAATACATTTAATAATAGCAACCCAACGACCTTCCGTAAATGTAATTACTGGAATCATAAAAGCTAATTTCCCAGCAAGAATAGCGTTTCGTGTAACCTCTAAAATAGATTCAAGAACGATATTAGACGGTTCAGGGGCCGATCAATTAATAGGACGTGGTGATATGCTTTTTACTCAAGGTAATGATATGATTCGCTTACAATGTGCCTTTGTTGATACACCAGAAATAGGTAGAATAACAAATTTTATAGGATTACAAAAAGCGTATTCAAGTGCCTATATTTTACCAGAGTATATTGGTGAAGAAAGTGGCACAAGTATTGATATAGATATAGCCGATAGAGATGCTCTTTTTAGAGAGGCAGCAGAATTAATTGTAACCGCACAACAAGGCTCTGCATCCTTACTACAAAGAAAGTTGAAATTAGGTTATAACAGAGCGGGACGTTTAATTGATCAATTGGAAGCAGCAGGGATAGTTGGTCAATTCGAGGGTAGTAAAGCAAGGCAAGTGTTAGTTCCCGATTTGTCATCTCTGGATTATCTGCTGGAAAATGAAGACTTAAAATAACATTGCATAAGAAAAAATGAAAAGACTAATAGTTATATTGATTCTAATATTAAATGGTACATCCTTTGCTCAAAATTCTAGTGAAGCGAAGACCCTATTGAATGAAGTATCTGAAAAGGTAAAAGAATATGATAATATTTGGATAGAGTTTAAATATGTACTTGATAATTCTGAAGAAAATATCAAACAAGAAACTCGTGGTGATGTGGTTCTTGAAGGAGATAAATACGTCTTGAATATTTTAGGTACGACTAGGATGTATGATGGCACTACCCTATACAATATTAGTCCAGAAGATGAGGAAGTAACAATTTCTAAAGAAGACTTTAATGACGAAGACACAATAACCCCAAGTAAAATGTTATCCTTTTATGAAGATGGCTTTACTTACAACATGGATATTGTGCAAAATATTAAAGGAAGAAAAATACAATATGTTAAATTAACACCTATAAGTTCTGATTCAGAAATAACATATATTTTACTTGGAATTGATGCTCAAACTAAACATATATACAACTTAATTGAAATTGGAAATAACGGAACTCGAACTACTTTGACTGTTAATTCTTTTAAAACAAACGAGCAATTATCCAAATCCTTATTTACCTTTGATGAAAGTAAATACAAAGATTACTACATCAACAAACTGGATTAGTTTGTTTTAAAGGGTGAAAATACTTGACTGGTACATATTAAAAACGTATTTAAAAACATTTATTAGTGTGTTTGTTATTCTCATGCTAATTTTTGTTTTACAAGCTGTCTGGTTGTATATATCTGAACTTGCTGGAAAAGATTTAGATATTGCTGTTGTTGCAAAATTTTTATTATATATCACTCCTACCTTAATACCTTTGATTCTTCCTCTTACCATACTTTTAACCTCGATAATGGTATTTGGAAATTTTGCGGAAAACTATGAATTCGCAGCTATGAAATCTACAGGAATTTCTCTGCAACGAGCTATGCGAAGTTTGAGTGTTTTTATTTTAATTCTGGGTGCCACTACATTTTTCTTTTCAAATAATGTGATTCCATGGGCTCAATATAATTCCTATAATTTAAGAAAGAATATTGCCAAACTTAAGCCAGCTATGGCTATAGCTGAAGGGCAGTTTAATGATATTGGAAATATAAACATAAAAGTTGCCGAAAAAAGTGGTGACAGAGGTCAATATTTAAAAGATGTGGTCATACATAAAAAACCATCAAGTGGAATTGGAAATTATACAACAATATTGTCTAAGACAGGAGAATTAGTAAGTAGTGAGGAATCTGAAATCCTTAAATTGATCTTATATGATGGGTGGTACTATGATGATGTTCAGAAAAAGGATTTTAAAGAAAGGCAGAAAAAGCCGTTTGCGAAAAGTGAATTTAAAAAATATACTATCAATGTAGATCTTTCTGAAATTAATAATATAAATCTAGACGAAAAAAAAATCACAAGCAAGTACGATATGCTTGGATTAAAAGAATTGAATTTCACAATAGATAGTCTGGTTCAAAAAAAATCAGATACTTACAAGGAATTTTCTACAAATATCTATAACAGATCTTCAATTCAAAATTTGAATAATGGTTTGAATATTGAAAAAGATTCAACTTACAGAAATGAAGTTGCAGATTTGTTTGAATTAAATAAAAAAAGTTCATTAGTAGATTTAGCAATGAATTCTATAAGAACCACCAAAGATGTTATTTCATCAAAGGATACACAGATTAATAGAGAAAATAAATGGCTCAACAAGCATATTTACGCATTTCATGAAAAATTTACTTTAGGTTTTGCTTGTATTATTCTGTTTTTTGTTGGAGCGCCACTTGGAGCCTTGATTAAAAAAGGCGGACTTGGATTGCCAATGGTAATAGCCATTTTTCTGTTTTTAACTTATCACTTCATTGGTTTATTTGCGAAAAATAGTGGATATAATGGTAAAATTGACCCTGTATTTGCAGCCTGGTTACCCACAATGATCATGTTGCCTTTAAGTATTTATCTTACCAGAACTGCAACCTTTGATAAACCTATTGTTAATTTCAATTTCATTACTCAGCCAATAAAAAGGTTGTTTAAAACTAAAGAATTGTCTGAAGAAGACCAACATATCTTATTGGATTCAAATTCACCAGAATTTTCAATCTTAATGAATCATGATACTAATAAATTAATAGACATAATTAAGAATTATCATCAGTATGATTATCCAATTTCATACAGGAATTCTTCTCTACAAATTTTGAATAACAGGGGAATTTCAGAAGAAGAACTTAGGTTTAGCGGTAATCTGTCAAACCAAGTATATGAGGACGCAAAAAGAGCTTTAGATTTACACAACGAAAACTCCAGAATAGCTTTTATTTCTAATCTAGGTTATTTGGTATTTACAATATTAGCATTGGTTTTTAATAACAACAAACTGCCCGTATTGGCAGTTATTTCAACCATCTTAGTGGTTATTTTTGTAATTGCTTTTTTGGTTTATTTAATAAAGGTTTACACAGACCTTTCTAATTACTATAAGGTTTTAGGCAAAAAGAATTTAACTAATATCCTTGGCGTTGCCATTATAGGAATAATCCTTTACTTTTTAATATATTTTTATTACACCAAAAAATTAAAAGAGGACATTAAACAAATAAACTAAATCCATTAGTAAATTTCTATCTTTGTTACCTAATTAGCTATAAAATGATTACAAATACTGTAAATACATCTGAAGTCAAACTCAATACAATTGTTGAGGCTATCGAGGATATTCGAGCTGGAAAAGTTATAATCGTAATTGATGATGAAAATAGAGAAAATGAAGGCGACTTTATTGCAGCAGCAGAAATGGTTTCTCCTGAATTGATAAATTTTATGTCGAAGTTTGGAAGAGGTCTAATTTGTGCTCCCCTAACGGAAGATAGATGTGAAGAATTAGAGCTCAACATGATGGTAAAAAACAATACTGTGATGCATCATACACAATTCACAGTTTCTGTTGATTTAATTGGTCATGGATGCACAACTGGGATTTCGGTTCAAGATAGAGCCAAAACTATAAAAGCATTAGTTAATGAAGAAACAAAACCATTTGACCTAGGACGCCCTGGACACATATTTCCACTTCGTGCTAAAAACGGTGGTGTATTAAGGCGAACAGGACATACAGAAGCGGCTGTAGACATAGCTAGATTAGCTGGATTCAAGCCTTCTGGCATACTAGTTGAAATTTTAAATGAAGATGGCACCATGGCTAGATTACCTCAATTAGTTAAAGTTGCAGAAAAGTTTGATCTTAAAATAATCTCTATTGAAGATCTGGTAGCTTATAGGATGGAACATGATTCTTTAATTGTGAAGAAAGAAGATTTCCAGATAGAAACCCGATTTGGTAGTTATAGATTAAGAGCCTATCAACAAACTACTAATGATCAAATTCATATAGCCTTAACAAAAGGCGAGTGGAGTAAAAATGAAACTGTGCTTACCAGGATCAATTCGACTCTTGTGAATAATGATATCTTGGGTACATTAACCAATGATGCTGACAAACAGTTAGATGGTATGTTTAAGGTTGTGAATGATGCAGGAAAAGGTGCCATTGTTTTTATAAATCAACTACCACAATCTACGAATCTTCTTAAACGATTGAATATTTTAAGAGAATCGCAGCAACAAAATAAAATAATTAAAGCACCAACTATTACAATGGATAATAGAGACTTTGGTATTGGTGCTCAAATATTACACGATATAAATATCACAAAATTATCGCTTATATCTAACAGTCCACAAACCAAAAGAGTAGGTATGATTGGTTATGGTTTGGAGATAGTGGATTATGTAAATTATTAAGCCTATTTTTTAATAATTCTTATTGTTTTATTATAGTTATTATCCTTTATCTGTAACAAGTAAATACCTTTAACTAAGTTTTGTAATTCTATATTAGAATTTTCTACTCCCGTTTTGATATTTTCTGCTTTAACTAGTCTACCATCAACACTGTATACTTCAGCAACAGCCGTATTGGATAATGGTAAATTAAATTTCATATATAATACATCACTTACGGGATTAGGAAAGGCATGAAAATTGCCAGCATTAAAAGTTTCTGTACTTAAAGGCCCTGCAACAGAAAAATCTCTCTCTGCTTTAAAATATCCTACCCATGGGCCAGTATCATTATCTTCAAAAATCAAAACTGTATTATTATCATTGGAGTCATAAGAACTAAGTTCTCTGTCATAAGGGTCCCAATTTGTTCCTCCATCAGTCGATGATTCAAATAATACCATATCTAGTAATCCACCAAGATAAGTATATGTAGATCTGTCCAAATCGCCCGTATCAAAATTTTCTGTATTTACTTGATCAAGTAAACCTCCATTATAAGTTGCAGTATCTTGCTCATAAGGTGGCAACCAATCCATAGTAGTTACAGAATCCCAACGACTATAAAGCGCCAGAGTTGGCAAACCCGAAGTATAAGTAATATCAACCTTTTCAACATTCTCCCACACACCCATCCCAAGGTTCCAAGTCTGATTGGTCTGTTTTTTGGCATTGGCTCCATCATAATCATCAAATAACTCTCTTGTGGAGTTTATAAACGTCATATTAACAGAATTATACATCTGTGAGGTTTCACTAATTAAATTATTTGTGGTGGTATTGTAGACATATAATGTTTGAGTAAATATTTTCCAACTACCTGGTGGCGTAGGGTCCCATGCATATAATTCATCCGTCTCAATATCGTTATTCGCATTATAAGTTTTAATATGCTGGGATACATTGTCCAGGCTAGGAAAAGAAATTCCTACTATCTTAGTTTCCTTATTTCCGCCATTGCCATAGGTATATTGTTCTGTAAAGTCTTGTTGCCAATCCGCAGGCATTGCAGCATCATTCCAAGAATATATTCTAAATTCATCAATTTTATAAGTTTGAGAAAAACTTGCAAAGGTTACAAATGTTAAGACAAAAAGAATT
>CAYTSL010000029.1:0-12688 GCA_964440415.1 uncultured Flavobacteriaceae bacterium | reverse complement strand
CAGTCATTTCGTTTAACTCATGATAATGTGTAGCAAACAGAGTTTTTGCCTTTGATGGATGTTCATGCAAGTATTCACTTATTGCCCATGCTATTGATATACCGTCATACGTACTTGTGCCACGACCAATTTCATCTAATAAGACCAAACTTCTTTCAGAAATATTATTCAATATGGAGGCTGTTTCGTTCATTTCTACCATAAAAGTAGATTCTCCCATTGATATATTATCACTAGCCCCTACTCTTGTAAATATTTTATCCACAAGACCTATCCTTGCCTTTTTGGCTGGAACAAAACTTCCTATTTGAGCCAATAAGACTATCAATGCCGTTTGCCGCAAAATTGCGGATTTACCAGACATATTTGGTCCAGTGATCATGATGATCTGTTGAGTTTCCCTATCCAAAAACAAATTGTTAGCTACATAAGATTCTCCCAAAGGCAATTGTTTCTCAATAACAGGGTGACGACCATCTTTTATATCCAGTTCATAGGATTCATCCATTTCAGGACGTACATAATTATTCTCTTTTGCCAATTGGGTGAAACCAGATAAACAATCTAACTGACCTATTAAACTAGCGTTCAATTGAACTGGTTTTATATAGGAACTCATCCAGCCAACCAACTCAGAAAATAATTGCTGTTCAATAGCTAGAATCCGTTCTTCCGCACCGAGAATTTTAGACTCATATTCTTTTAACTCTTCAGTAATATATCTTTCTGCACTAACTAATGTTTGTTTGCGTATCCAGTCCTCCGGAACTTTATCTTTATGCGTGTTTCTTACCTCTATATAATATCCAAATACATTATTTGATGATATTTTTAATGAATGAATTCCTGTGCGCTCACTTTCCCGCTGTAGCATTTTATCTAAATAGTCTTTACCTGAAAAAGCTAAATCCCTTAATTCTTTTAATTCTGATGAAAATTCAGATGAAATAGTTTGTCCTTTTAAAATATTTACTGGAGCGTCTTCATATAAGGTCTCCTTAATTTTCTCTTTTAAAATGGAGCATCCTTGTAAATTATCGCCAATAATTTTTAAAGATTCGTTTTTAGCATTAGATGCCAAAGACTTTATAGGTGCAATAGCCTCTAGTGAATTTTTAAGATGAATTACTTCTCTTGGATTTATTTTACCTGTAGCAACTTTTGAAATCAATCGCTCTATATCCCCAATATGATTTATTTGATGTTGAAACTTTTTAAGAATGGTTTCATTTTTCAGTAAAAAACTAATGACCTCATGTCTGCTTTTTATCTTTTCTAAATTTTTGAGAGGTAACGCCAACCAACGCTTCAATAAACGTCCTCCCATTGGAGAACTGGTTTTATCAATAATATTTAAAAGTGTAACTGCATTTAAGTTTGAAGAGTTGTAAAGCTCCAAATTTCTCATGGTAAATTTATCCATCCAAACATATTCATCTTCCGCAATTCTATTTATAGATGTAATATGTGAAAGTTTATGATGTTGAGTCTCGCCTAGATAATGCAAAATAGATCCTGAAGCTACAATTCCTTCATATAAATCCTGAATACCAAATCCTTTAAGTGAGTTCGTATTGAAATGTTTTAATAATGTTTCATTTGCATAATCATCTTGATAAACCCAATCCTCCAGATAAAATGTATGGAAATCCTTTCCGAATGTATTAGTAAACTCAGACCGTTTTTGTTTAGAAACTAATACCTCGCTTGGTTTAAAATTCTGTAATAGTTTATCAATATACTCCTCGTTTCCTTGTGATGTTAAAAATTCTCCTGTAGACACATCAAGAAAAGAAACACCAATATACTTTCCAAAATAAACAGATGCGAGGAAATTATTAGACTTAGAATTTAACACCTCATCATTTAAAGCTACTCCAGGAGTTACTAACTCCGTTACGCCACGCTTTACAATTGTTTTTGTTTGTTTTGGATCTTCTAGTTGATCACAAATAGCAACTCTTTCTCCTGCTTTAACCAGTTTGGGCAAATAGGTGTTAATAGAATGATGAGGAAAACCAGCAAGTTCAGTTTCACTCTCGCTTCCGGCACCTCTTTTAGTTAAGATTATATCTAATATCTTTGATGCCTTAATAGCATCTTCTCCAAAAGTTTCGTAAAAATCACCAACCCTAAACAATAACAAGGCATCAGGATACTTTGCTTTAATAGCATTATACTGACCCATTAATGGTGTTATTTTTTTAGTCTTATTTGCCAATCGGAATGTGGTTTAATAATATTATTTTTGTTTAAATTAAAGGATAGCTAATGTAACTAATATTTGATTTTTTTTGAAACAGTTAGACTTTAAGTTATATACAATTATTCACAATTTATGCGGAAATTAAAAAACAACGAACTAAAGAGATTAAATATTGATGAATTTAAAAAGGCATCCAAAACTCCTATTATAGTTGTTCTGGATAACATTAGAAGCCTAAATAACATAGGTAGTGTTTTCAGAACTTGTGATGCTTTTTTAATAAAGAAAATCTATTTATGTGGGATAACAGCTAGCCCTCCGCACAAGGATATACATAAAACGGCACTAGGTAGCACAGAAACCGTTGAATGGGAATATGCTAAGAACACATTGGATGTAATCAATAAATTGAGAAAAGAAAATATTTCAGTAATTAGTGTAGAACAAACAGAAGACTCTACTAACCTAAATGATTTTAGACCTAACATAAATAAGACCTACGCTGTGGTTTTTGGTAATGAGGTTAAAGGAGTTTCTCAACAAGTAGTAGATGCAAGTGACCTAGTAATTGAAATCCCACAATTTGGCACTAAACATTCTTTAAATATTTCGGTTAGCGCGGGAGTAGTAATATGGGACCTCTACAGTAAAATTAACTCATAAAAAAAGGAGCTTAAATAAGCTCCTTTTTAATTTTATATTCAGATTCTAATTCTGATCTGTATTTACCAAATTAATTTCCACACGACGGTTTAATTGCCTTCCTCCAGCAGAACTATTAGCTTCTATAGGCCTGGATTCTCCAAATCCTCTTGACTCTAATTGTCTTCCGTCTACTCCTTTATTCTCTAAGAATATTCCAACAGCTGCAGCACGACGTCTAGATAACGCTAAGTTATACGTATCGTTACCAACATTATCTGTGTGACCATCAATATAGAAACGTACATTAGGGAATTGTTGTAAAATTTCAGCAATTCTTGTCAAGTCACCAAATGATCTTGGTTTAATCTTAGCTCTTGCAGTTTCAAAATAAATACTCTTAGCAATATAATTCAACTCCTTCAATACCGATTCCGGAATAGTAGGACAACCGTTATTTGATTTTGGACCAGGAATGGTAGGACAATCATCAACATCATCAAACACAGTATCACCATCCGTATCTTTAGTTGGAGGACAACCTTCAAGATATGGTTTCCCTTTCTTAAATGGACACTTATCTTTATAATCTGGAGTCTGATCCTGATCTGAATCTATTGAAGTTCCATCTCCATAGACCTTAACGCCTTTAGGTGAATAATTGTCTTTATCTAGTTCATCAATCACACCATCTCCGTCAATATCTTTGATTTCAAATTCATCTCCTCTATCACCTAATTCTATTAAAGCTTCATCATATGGATTTGTCCATTTTAAATGCTTTCTCTTATCTCCAAATTTATAAACGGCACCTAAACTAGTTGTAAAGAATAATTCATAAGTTTGTTTGTCAGAAATTGCTGCATCAAAATCATCTTCATGATTAATATTTAATGCAGGCCTCAATTCTATATCAATACGTCTGTTAAGCCTATAACTTATTCCAAACTCAACTGGTAAATACCAAGAACTTGCCCAATCTTCTCTTAATTCATTAGTTTGAAAATTAGGTCCAGAAAGCACTTCTTCCGTTTCAAGACTATATAATTTAGAAGTATATTGATGATACCCTAATCCTGCATACAAAGCAAAATTCCATTTTCGCTGATAGCGTTTACCACTAGGAGCAATATTACTTAAATTGAATACACCTAATAATCTTATACCAACAGATTCACCTTCAAAATAAACCTCATCTAAACCAAGTGGAGTATATCTTACATCATACGTGTCTGCCCATTGTTGCGGCTCCCCATAAATATCATTATAATGAACTTTAGCCTCAAGGCCTATAATAGAATTGAACATATAGCCACCGTAAGCATAAAAACCATAGCTGAAATCACCTTCTCTGTCATTAACACCAAAATTTCGTAAATCTGCATGCACAAAAATATGTTGAGCTCCTAACCCAGCATACCAACTATTATAATTATTTGGATTAACCTTGGATAATGCGGTGACTTGAGACCTTCCTTTACTTGCTGCATTTTGTGAAAATGTATAATTGCCCATTAGAATTAGAGCAATTAAGACTAAAATAAATCCCTTGTTTTTTGTCAAAATCGTACTATTTTACGCCAAATTAACAATACTATCTTGTAACATACAAATATTTACAAATTTTTCTTATTATTTTGACAAATTATCGAATAAAAAAGTCATTTCATCCACTATATTTAAATAGTCCTGTCGGTTTTTCACAAAGTCCTTATCTGAAATGTCAATTATGGTTGTTTTTATTTCAGTTTGATTTCGCAAAAACTCTAAATAACCTGTGTTTATTTTTTCTAAATAACCTGTATCAATGTTCTGTTCGTAATCTCTACCACGTTGCTTAATATTCTCTTTAAGCCTTTCTGTATTTTGATATAAATATACATAAATATCAGGTTTTGCAATGTCTTTATACATTAAATAAAATAATTTCCTGTATAACTTAAATTCATCTTCTGGTAACGTGATTTTTGAAAATATCAACGATTTAAATACATCATAATCGCTTACGATAAAATCTTTAAATAAATCCAGTTGTGAGAGATCATCACTAATTTGCTGGTACCTATCTGCTAAAAATGACATTTCCAGTGTAAAAGCGTAACGTTGAGGTTCTTTGTAAAATTTAGGTAAAAACGGGTTATCTGCAAAACGTTCTAATATCAATTTCGCATTAAAATCATTAGCTATTTGCCTGGCAAGGCTAGTTTTACCAGCACCTATATTTCCTTCAATTGCTATATAATTAAAATTTGAGAACTGATGTTTTTTATTAGGATTTTTCAACCAAATATTTATTGGTTCAAGAACACTTGTGTCCTCACACTCCTGTAATAAATCATCAACACTCTTTTTAAGTTTGGGATGACTATATTTTGATGCAATATCATTTAAGGGTTGCAGTACAAATTTTCGTTTATGTAATTCAGGGTGAGGAATTTTGAGTGATTTTGTATTAATGATGTCATCTTCATAAAAAACGATATCCAGATCAATTATCCTGTTTTCATAACCACTAGTTTTCGAACGAATACGACCTAAGCTTTTTTCAATTTTCAAAAGTTCTTTCAACACTTTACTTGCAGTGAAATTGGTTTCAATTATTGCACATACATTTAAAAAATCATCCCCTTTAAACCCAAAGGATGCTGATTTGTATACTTTGGAAATGATTTTAATATTCCCTATCTTTTGGTAGATCGCATTAATGGCCTCCTGTAAATTCTTGAATTTTTCGCCTTTATTGCTGCCTAATGATATGTAAACTTTTTTGGTGGTTTTCATCCGTGATAGCAAAATAACTAAAAGAAAATTTATTAGTTTATATTTACCTCAAGTATTTATTAACCATTTTCAATGTCATTAAAAGATAAGCTTCTAGCGCAACGTATTTACCTGTTATTAGGTGCTTTATTTATCACTTCATTAGTGGTGTCTAATTTAATTTTTCAAAAGTTTTTTTATTGGTATCCATTTAATGTTGAAATATTTGGAACAAAATTATTTGAAATTTCTGTAGGCATTTTACCCTATCCCATTACATTTTTAATCACCGATCTAATTAGTGAAATTTACGGTAAAAAAAGAGCCAATGATATTGTTATGGCCGGAATTTTTGCTTCTTTTTTTTCGATGCTAATTGTGTATACGGCTAATGCAGTTTCTGCAACAACCTGGTCTCCTGTTGGTGATGGTATGTTTAAAACTGTTTTTGGCAGTACAGCAATTGCAGTTTTTGCTAGTATGATGGCCTATCTTTTAGCCCAGTTTATTGATATTCATATATACCATTTCTGGAAACGACTAACAAAAGGCAGACATTTGTGGTTGCGTAATAATTTCTCGACTTTTTTATCCCAATTTGTGGATACATTCGCGGTACTTTTTTTACTTTGTTCATTCGGCAAAATAGATTGGAGTAATTTTAGTGGATTATTGGTATCGGGATTTATCTTCAAAGTTCTTGTAGCCATTACAGATACACCTTTTTTATATTTAGGTGTTTATGCTTTTAGAAAACGATTTAATTTAGTGGTTAATGAGGAAATAGATTTATTATAAAATTTATTTAAAATTGATGATTACTTCATCTTTTTGCATCATTTTTGCGTAGGTATATTAAACTCTTAAATTCTATTAGAATTGAAAAGATTATTTAAAATTATTGGTGTTTCGTTGTTAATCGTTCTGTTACTTTTAATAGCTACTCCGTATTTGTTTCAAAACCAGATAAAAAATACGGTTAAAACGTTTTTAAACAATAATGTGAATGCACAAGTAGATTTTGATGATGTTAGCTTAAGCCTTCTAAATAGTTTTCCGCAAGCCAATGTCACAGTGGACAATTTAAAAATTGTTAACCATAAACCTTTTGAAGGTGAAACCTTTGCAACTGCAAAATCTATTTCATTTGATATGTCTGTTAAGGAATTATTCAAAAAAGCAAGTGATGGACCAATTGTCGTTAATTCAATTGAAATTGACGAAGTACTTTTAACCATTAAAACTGATAAGTTTGGCAATAACAACTACGATATTGCTAAAGAAACTGAAAACGCAGCAACAGAAAAAGATTCCATCAATAACTTTAAATTAGATATTGAAGACTATGCTATTAACAATAGTGCATTAACCTATTTTGATGAGACTTCCAATACTATTATAAATATTACTGAATTAAATCATTCTGGAAAAGGAACTTTTTCTACTGATGTTTCGGAGTTGAACACAACTTCTGAAGCCAATGTTAGTTTAAGTATTGATAGTACTAAATATTTAAATAACATCTCGATAGAACTAGATGCTTTAATTGATTTAGATTTAAACGAAAACAAATACACTTTCAAAGAAAATAAAGGGTTTATTAATCAATTACCTCTTGAGTTTGATGGATTTGTAAAACTGTTAGAAGAAGGCCAAGAAATTGATATCACTTTTAAAAATACAGGTTCTTCATTTAAAGATTTTCTTGCAGTTATTCCTCAAGAGTATTCAAAAGACCTTGAAAATGTAACAACCACTGGTAATTTTAAAGTTGATGGTTTAATTAAAGGGCTGATAACTGAAACTACCATTCCAAATTTAGATATACAGATTACTTCAGACAATGCATCATTTAAATATCCTAATCTTCCAAAAAGTGTGGATGAAATTTCCATTAACGCCAATATTAAAAATGATTCTGGAAAATCAGATGACACCTATATAAGAATTAAGGATCTAAAATTTAAAATTGACCAAGATGTATTTAAATCATCAGCAACCATTAAAAATCTTACTAAAAATATGCTGGTAGATGCCAATATTGATGGAACGTTAAATCTGGCTAATATCACCAAAGCTTATCCTATTGAGTTAGACAATGAATTAAGTGGTATATTAAAAGGAAAATTGCACACGGTTTTCGATATGAATGCCATCGAAACCAATGCATACGAACGCACAAAAAACAATGGTAATGTTACTGTAACAGATTTTATTTTTTCTTCGGATGATGTAGTAAATCCAATCAACATTTCTAAAGCAAATATTCAATTTAAACCTGGTATTGTTACCCTTCAATCTTTTGATGCAACTACTGGAAAAAGTGATATTAAAGCAACTGGAACCATTAATAATTTGTTAGGCTTTCTATTAAGTAATAAAAAGCTTCAAGGCAACTTCAACGTTAATTCAAACACATTCGCTGTTAGTGATTTTATGGTTGAAGGTGGCTCTGAATCAAAAGAAAACTCACCAAAAGAATCCTTAAAAATCCCTGCTTTTTTGGATTGCACCATTAATGCTGATGCTAAAACAGTTCTATACGATAATTTAATACTAAAAGATGTTAAAGGCACCATGATTATTAAAGACGAAAAAGCAAATTTAAAAAATATGTCGTCTAGTATTTTTGATGGTAATTTAACTATAAACGGAACTGTAAACACAAAACCAGAAACACCAACTTTTAATATGGACCTTGGTGTAGATAGCTTTAATATTTCGCAATCATTCAATGGCCTCGAATTACTTCAAAATTTAGCTCCAATTGCTAAAGCCTTACAAGGTAAATTAAATAGTACAATTAAACTATCTGGAGATTTAACTAATGATTTTACACCTCAATTAAACTCAATTACTGGAGATGCATTTGCAGAACTATTAACCTCGAAGGTTGAGCCTAAAAATGCAGCAGTATTCGATAAATTAAAAGGTGCTTTAACTTTTGTAGATTTTGATAAGTTGGATTTAAAAGACCTTAAAACAACACTCGATTTTAAAAACGGAAAAGTTAACGTGAAGCCTTTCAATTTAAAATATGAAGACATTAATATTACAGTAAATGGCTCTCATAGTTTTGACAAAACCATGAGTTACAATGCAACATTTGATGTTCCTACAAAATATTTAGGTAGCGAAATCAATAATTTAATTTCAAAAATTGATGACGAAGCAGTTAAAAATATTACCATTCCTGTTACTGCAACTATTGGAGGTACGTATACAAGTCCAAGGGTTTCTACCGATTTAACAAGTGGAATGACCAACCTAACAAAGCAGTTAATTGAAATACAAAAACAAAAGCTTATCAATCAAGGTAAAGATGAGATTAAAGATGTTTTAGGCGATATTTTAGGAGGTAATTCTAACAAGGACGAGACAGACTCAACACAAACAAAAGACCCAATTAAAGATGTATTGGATGATATTATTGGAGGTAACTCTTCTGAAACTTCTGAACAAACAAATGATTCTTCGTCAACAGAACCTAAAAACCCAATAAAAGACATTCTTGGTGGCATTCTTGGTGGCAAGAAAAAAGCAAAGGATTCAACTAATTAAATTACATTTTAGAGAAATCGTCAATTCGAGTGATTTTTCTTTTAAAAATTGTATCGAGAATAATTCTAATGAAAATTACTGGTTTCCTATTGGGTGATCTTCATAAAAATCAGAAAAAGTTTTTTCTGTTGTAAAGTTGTCTGTCAAAACTTTATAAACCATAACTGCAACCATTATTTGTCCCAAACAAGTCAAATAAAATACCCAATTAAAAGGCATATCCATAGAAACCATTATAGTTACGGTTAATAACATTATTGTAGTCAAAGCCACGTAAAACATCACAGGAATTTTCATATCTTTTTTATTTACAAGATACTAATTATCAGCTACTTAATAGTTAATAAAACATGGAAATTATTTTTTGATTTGAATTAAATTAAAAATTATCAAAAATATTGTAATTTAGGTAAGTAATTCAATCCTAAATAAACAATGAAATTTGGTATTTCTGTCATTTTCCTAGCGACTTTCCTATCATTCTCCTCTTTAGAAGCTCAAACTTCTAATAATTTTCAAGAACTGATGGATACTTTAAAAGATAAGTCTTCAACTTTAATAATTTACAGTGTCCAAGTTGGGGCTTTTAAATTGCAAAAAAATCCAAAAAAAGGATATTATGATGGTGTGGAGAATTTATTCTCAAAAAGGTATGATGATAATTTTAACAGGTTTTTTTCTGGTTTATTTAAAGGTATAGGTGATGCCATTACTTATTGCGATGAATTAAGGGCAAGAGGCTATCAAGACTCATTTGTATTAGGATTAGATGGCGGATTTGATAGAATATTAATTGAAATTGATTAGTTAATTCCCTACTTCAATATTAACGACTAAGCCTTCATTAGATCTTACATTAAAAACAGTCTGATCTTCAAAAATCAAGTATTGTCCTTTAATCCCTTTAAGAACACCATTGTAAATTACAGCTTTTTCTAAATTCAAGCTCTTTGGTTTTTCGGGATACTGTGAAACTGGAAACTTTAAGTGAGTTTCCGAATTATTCTCAATAAAATAGTCCTTTGCTTCATCTGGAATATATTCTTTTAATTTATTTCTCCATTCAATCAAATCCTCATCTTTAATTTTATTTTGAAGCATTGTTCGCCAATTTGTTTTGTCAGAAACATGTTCTTTTAAAGCTAATTCTGTTATGCCTGCTAAGTATCTGTTTGGTACTTCTACTATTTCAATGGCTTCATGTGCACCTTGATCAATCCATCTAGTTGGTACTTGACTTTTCCTGGTGACTCCTACTTTTACATTACTAGAATTGGCAAGATATACTATATGTGGTTGTAACTGTACCTTTTTTTCATATTCCAAATCCCTGTCTTCCTTATCAATATGAGCTGTACTTAATTCAGGACGTATGATCCAATCTGCAGCCTGGGGAATTTCAAAAAAACAAGATTTGCAAAACCCTTGCCTATAAATAGGTAAATCTCGGCCACAATTCAAACATTGATATTTTAAAAATTTGAAAGTCAGATTTTTGTTCAATAATTGATTCATATTTAGAAAATCATCTTCAAATACCAGATAATACTGTATTGGATGAGAATTTTCCGTTTGCATTTTTGTCAAAACACCTTGGTAGGTCATCTGCTATAAATTTTTATTTGTTTTAAAATGTAATAAATATTTTATCACATTCAGGAATTCATATCAAAATTTTAAATATTAACAACAAAACTTAAATGTTAATTTTTGATACTCATTTCATAAAAAAAAGTGTTATTTTTAGTTCATAAATATACAGCAAATATGCCAATTCCATTAATCAATTCTATTGCTGCCTGGTTTTTGAAAAAACGATTTCATCAAATTGAATTGTTTTTAAAATATCCTAATGAGGTGCAGAACGAATTGCTCTTAAGCCTTATAGATATTGCAAAAGATACAGAAATTGGTAAAAAATATGGTTTTCAATCAATTAAAAATTATTCTGATTTTGCTAATAAGGTTCCAATAACTAATTATGAGGAATATCAAAGTGTTATTGAGCGCTCAAGAAATGGAGAGGACAACATTTTTTGGCCAACACCTATCCGATGGTTTGCCAAATCAAGTGGTACAACAAATTCCAAAAGTAAATTCATACCTGTAAGTCCGGAGTCATTAGAAGATTGTCATTACGCAGCAGGCAAAGATTTGCTGTGTTTGTATTTAAATAATAATGAAAATTCTCAATTGTTCACAGGAAAGAGTTTAAGACTTGGAGGAAGTAAAGAGTTATATAAAGAAAATGGGACAGTCTTTGGAGACTTAAGCGCAATATTAATTGACAACATGCCTTTTTGGGCTGAATTTAGTAGTACGCCAAGCAACAAAGTATCTCTTATGAGCGATTGGGAAACCAAAATGCAAGCCATAGTTAACGAAACTATTCAAGAGGATGTTACAAGTCTTGCTGGTGTACCTTCCTGGATGTTGGTTTTACTAAACCAAGTTCTTGATACAACCGGAAAAACAAATTTATTGGATATTTGGCCAAATCTGGAGGTGTATTTTCATGGAGGTGTGAGTTTTGTTCCTTATATAGACCAGTATAAAAAGATCCTTCCGAGCAATGCATTTAATTATTATGAGATATACAATGCTTCAGAAGGGTTCTTTGCTATACAGGATCAAAATAATTCATCAGAACTTCTGCTAATGTTAGATTATGGAATTTTTTATGAATTCATTGATATGGATAATTATGGAACCAGTAGTGAAAAGGTGATTCCACTTAGTGAAGTTGAGAAAAATAAAAATTATGCGGTTATAATAACAACCAATGCTGGACTTTGGCGATATAAGATTGGAGATACGGTTAGGTTTACGTCTATAAACCCCTACAGAATTAAAGTTACAGGCCGAACCAAACATCATATTAATGTGTTTGGAGAAGAATTGATTATCGAAAACGCAGAAGATGCCCTTAACAAAGTCTGTAATAGAACGAAATCAGAAATTGTTGATTTTACGGCAGCTCCAATTTTTATGAAAGGAAAAGAAAAAGGAGCTCATGAATGGTTAATTGAATTCAAAACTCCTCCTAAAGACATCAATTACTTTAACGAGTTATTTGATAATGCTTTAAAATCAATAAATTCTGATTATGAAGCTAAACGCTATAACAACATAACACTTAATAAACCAACAATTCGTGTAGCAAGAGAACAGCTGTTTTACGATTGGTTAAAGCAAAATAACAAACTTGGAGGACAACATAAAGTTCCTAGATTATCAAATACAAGAGATTATTTAGATGATCTATTAAAACTAAACAACTAAATAGTTCTTTTCCTACAACCATTCATCGATTTTGATTTGTAATACTTTTCTGTAATTATTGGTTAACAGTAAAATTTGCCGTTTAAGACAAAAATAGCTGATACAACCTACTTTTTAGCAATTAACTATTAATAGAAAATTGTACATTATAATAGATTATTGATAATATACTTCATTTATTTTAGATATAATTCATTCTTTTCGCTCATAATCATGTTTATCGACAAACTGTAATGA
>CAYTSL010000028.1:8767-12840 GCA_964440415.1 uncultured Flavobacteriaceae bacterium | reverse complement strand
GACTTAAAATCCAATGCTCTTTGGAGCGTACGGGTTCAAGTCCCGTCTTCAGTACTAAACGGGAGATTATCGTAGGATAGTCTTCCGTTTTTTTGTTTTATACTTCCTAACTCCTTAATATTCTGATAAATAAATTGAAATCCTTTATTGAGTTTTGGAGTTCGATATTTGTCCTTTTCAAAAACCAATTTTTCCGTTAGTATCGAACTTAATATTTTTTGCTTGGCAGATACTGATGCTTTTACGAAGAATTTATTGAGGTTCTTGAATAAATGGATGCCAAATTGGACAAAGATAAAAACATCTTTATTATGTTCTAAAAGTTTCGATTGTTCATCTTCAATCTCCAAAATCTGCTCATCAAATCTTCCTTTGGCTTCTTTATAAGTTTCTTTATCAATTGCACCTTCAAGGAGTCTATCCAATAATGATTTATTTTTATTAAAAATGGGTTAAACTTTTACTAAAATTACTAAAGTCTATCAGTATATTTTTGTCGAATTGTTTTTAACAATTCAATAGTAGCTTTTGGTTTTAAAATTCTTAAAAACTCTTTAACACTACCATTTAAATATACAACTCCTTTAGCAATATCAAAGCTATCCGAAATATTGTTTTTAATTTCAAAAGTAATAGTTCTAAATTCTTCCCACGTCATATACCTTTTCACCGTAACATAATATACGTCAGCTTCAGTATTAGATTTAAAGATTCCTTCGTCCAACTTTTCAATATTAAAAAAACGATTGATAAGAATTAAAGAGTCAGTCTCTTTAAATTTCTCGCTTCTTGCAAATTCGTAACCTTCATCCTTATAATATTGCTGAATTGCACCAATTTCAGGATATCTGTTAATTCCTTTAACACGAATACCATTTAATTTTCTCGATCCTATTGTAACTTCACATTTAGCTCCATCTAAATTCAATCCATATTTTTCATTAATACTATTAGTAACTCGCAATATTTTCTCAAATGAATTAGGAGTTTTAGTAACAAAAATTATGGAAAAAGGCTTGATAAAATCAGTAAACCGGCTGTAGTAGGAATCATAAGGGTTGGGAACATTTATTACAAAAGTTCTTGGTATTTTATTTTCATCTACTGTATCAATATTTTCTTGTTTAATAATCTTTCCAATATATTCTAATGAGCCCATAATAATTAGTTTGTAATTCGTTTTTAAATTTATCTTTTTTTTATATAAAAACCAAACAAAATATCCTAACAAAATAATTTTTATATATTGTTAGCTTACGTTTTTATTTCAATTCTTGCTTGGGTTAATTTATGAATTAAAGCCTTTTTTGTATTGCGTATTAAAGGTATTTAAACTTTTAAAAGAATTTGATAAGTATGGTAGTTTAATTCCTTAGAGGTAGTGTTAAATTAGTCACTTTATCAATGAATAAAGGAGATTCCGGCTGATATTCCAAAATACCTTCATTCATCAGTATTTCTCTGAGATTGTAGATTTCATGCAGGTCTTGATAATAAAGTTCGAGAA
Source organism: uncultured Flavobacteriaceae bacterium (assembly GCA_964440415.1). Taxonomy (GTDB): domain Bacteria; phylum Bacteroidota; class Bacteroidia; order Flavobacteriales; family Flavobacteriaceae; genus Site-B1. Next base: position 11,333 of record CAYTSL010000028.1, on the reverse strand, counting down.
CGGGTACGTTAGGTGTACAAAAGCCTTGTTAATCGTTTGATTTTCAAGGTTTTTTTGTTATCCTTCATTTAACATTTTATATAATTAGCCAAAAAAAGAAATTGTTTAAATATCTTTACATGACTATGGATTAATTAAATAATTCTCCTAAAAAATTATATAAAATTTAAAGACAAAATAAATGAGCAATAAATCAATCATTTTATCAATGGCAGCAGTATCAATATTTATTATTTCTTGTAATAATACCAAGAAAGAAAAAGATCATTCTGATCAAAAAGGAACAACTGAAAATTATTTAGGCCAACCCATTACTCAAGCATTTGATACAGAGATTGATAATATAATCAGTCAAATGACATTAGAAGAAAAATCAGGAATGCTTCATGGTACAAGTATGTTTACAACTGCTGGCGTAGAACGTTTAGGAGTTCCTGAATTAAAAATGGCTGATGGACCATTGGGTGTTCGTGAAGAGATTTCAAGATCTTCGTGGGCACCAGCTGGATTGGATAATGATTTTGCGACTTACTATCCTGCTGGCGGAGGACTTTCTGCTTCTTGGAATACTGAATTAGCTTATAAATTTGGATATAGCGTTGGTGAAGAGTCACGTGCGAGAGATAAAGATGTTTTATTATCTCCTGCTATTAATATTATAAGAACTCCTTTAGGAGGTAGAACTTACGAGTACTTTACTGAAGACCCATTTTTAAATAAAAAATTGACCGTTCCTTTTATTGTAGGATTACAAGAAAATGATGTGGCTGCCTGTGTGAAGCATTATGCAGCAAATAATCAAGAGACCAATAGAGATTATGTAGATGTTCAAATAGATGAACGGGCACTTCGTGAGATTTATTTGCCAGCATTCAAAGCAGCCGTTACCGAAGCAAAAGCTTTTACTATGATGGGAGCGTATAATAAATTTAGAGGAGAATATTTGTGTGAAAACAGCCATATGCTAAATGATGTTTTAAGAGACGAATGGGGTTTTGAAGGAATTGTTATTTCTGATTGGGCTGCTGTCCATACTTCAGTAAATTCATTAAAAAGTGGATTGGATGTAGAAATGGGCACTCCAAAGCCGTTCAATGAGTTCTTTTTAGCAGATCCATTAATTGATTCTGTAAAAGCTGGAAAAATATCAGAAGCAGAAATAGACAAACATGTTAAGCGCATCTTACAGTTGATGTATACCTTGAAAAGTATGGGAGGAGAAGATCGTACAAAAGGGAGCATTAATACGGAAGCACATTTTAAAGATGCCTATGACATTGCTTCAGAATCTATAGTATTACTTAAAAATAGTAAAAACTTATTACCAATAAATACCTCGAAAATTAAAACTGTGGCCGTAATTGGCAATAATGCTACTAAGAAAAATGCTTTAGGTGGTTTTGGAGCAGGTGTAAAAACTAAAAGAGAAGTAACGCCTTTAGAGGGTTTAAAAAACAGACTTCCGGAGTCTGTAAAAATAAATTATGCAGAAGGTTATAAGGAAACATATGCTCCTAAAAAGGAAGCTATCTTTGGTGAAGTGACTCAAGAAAGAGCTGAGACAATTGATGTGTTGGACCCTAAAATGCTTGAAGAAGCTATCAAAGCTGCTAAAAATTCTGATGTTGCAATTATTTTTGCAGGTTCAAATCGTGATTATGAAACCGAAGCTTCTGATAGAGCAGATTTAGAACTTCCTTTTGGTCAAGGAGAATTAATAGAGAAAGTATTAGAAGTTAATCCTAACACTATTGTAGTTATGATTGCAGGAGCGCCTTTTGATATCAGTAGTGTAAAGGAAAAATCGTCTGCATTAGTATGGAGTTGGTTTAATGGATCTGAAGGCGGAAATGCCTTGGCTGATGTTTTGTTAGGTAATGTAAACCCTTCAGGAAAATTACCTTGGACAATGCCTAAAACTTTAAACGATTCTCCTGCTCATGCCACCAACAGTTTCCCGGGAGATAAAATAGTTTCTTATGATGAGGGAATTTTAGTCGGGTACCGTTGGTTTGATACAAAAAATATTGAGCCATTATATACATTTGGTTATGGACTTTCTTATACTACATTTGATATTAAAAATGCTAAAACAGATAAAAATGACCCTTACTTAATAAATGAAACAATTTATATTTCAGTAGATGTTGAAAACACTGGGAATGTAGATGGTAAAGAAGTAGTGCAATTATATACTACAAAAAAAGATTCTAAAGTAGAAAGAGCAGCACAAGAATTAAAAGGATTTGAAAAAGTGTTAGTTAGTAAAGGTCAAAGGGCTACTGTTACCTTTGCAGTTCCTGTAAAGGAGTTGGCTTATTACAATGTAGAAAAGAAAGAGTGGGTAGTAGAATCAGGAACTTACGACATAAAAATAGGGAATTCTTCAAGAACGATTAAAGCTGAAGTTTCTATTAACATAAATTAAATCTAGTACGGTTTGAAAAAAATTTAATGCTTAAAACCTGACTAGGTACTTTTAAAACAGATACGAAAATTTGACTTTACTTGTTTATTTTAGCAAATACTAACTCTTTGTTTTCTATTTTCATTTTGTAGACAATTG
>CAYTSL010000028.1:0-8667 GCA_964440415.1 uncultured Flavobacteriaceae bacterium | reverse complement strand
TTTATTTTAGCAAATACTAACTCTTTGTTTTCTATTTTCATTTTGTAGACAATTGGAAGTGTTTTGAATTTAACAAAAAAATGTGGAAAGGTGTCTATCCCCTTTATTCCGTTAACACGTTCTAATTTGCAGTTACCGATTGTATCCATAAATTTTGTAGTTACCCAAACCTCAAAATTTCGAAAATCTCTTAATTCTACATCTTGAACTTCAACGTTAGGACCAACCGACAATTCTATCTTTGGGTTGGCAGTAGTTTCAGTTTCTTTTTCTACTGTTGTGACGGCTTTTAATTCTTTATAATGCCCTGCAGTCTTGCAGGACATTATAAAGAACAATAGAATTATTACTTTTTTAGGCAAACTCTCAATTTTGAAAAACTTAATAGGTCAATTTACTAAATAAATGAGGCGATACAAAACAATACCATTGCAATTACTAAACCTGCAATAATTATTAGATTGATCTTAATATAAACTTTATTTTTCCCAAATACCCTCTAATTCTTCAAGAGATTTACCTTTAGTCTCTGGAATATATTTATAAGTAAAAAGCATTATTAAAATGATGAATCCGATAAAAATAAAGTAAGGCAAAGATCCATTCCAAAAGGAGTTATTATTCATTTCACTTTCAGTCACCATTGGGAACGTCTGCGTTACAAAATAGTTTGCAGCCCATTGTGCTGCTACAGCAACTGACATCGCAACACTTCGCATTTTATTAGGGAACATCTCAGATAATAGCACCCAAACAACTGGACCCATTGACATGGCAAATGCACCAATAAATATTAACACACCTAAAAGGGAAAGAAATCCCATTGATTGTTGTTGTAAAGTAACACCTAATAACAAGAAACCAATTATCATTCCAAGAGAACCAATATAAATTAAAGGCTTACGTCCAAATTTATCAACCGTAGCCATAGCAATAAACGTAAAGACAAGATTGACAAAAGCCAATAATACTTGTTGCAGTAATATATCCTCTTTACCAAATCCTAAAGCTTTTTCAAAAATATCCGATCCATAATAAAGTACAGCATTAATTCCTGTAAACTGTTGTAAAATAGATAGAACAGATCCAATAACGATTATGATCAATACCCCTTTCTTAAAATAATTAATATTGGAGGTCTCTTTGTTGCTTTTCAAAGAATCTTGTATTTCTTGACTTTCTAATTGAGCATTTTCTTCTCCATGTATTTTTATTAAAACTTCTAGTGATTCTTCTTTTCTTCCTTTTAAAGCCAACCAACGTGGACTTTTAGGAACTAAAAATAATAACAATAAAAATGAAAGACTTGGTATCAATTCAGACCAAAACATGCGTCTCCAACCAAATTCTATATTTTGTGTAACTGTTAGATTTCTACCAATAAAATAAGTTACTAAAAACACTATAAAGAAACCAACTACCACTGCCAGTTGATAGTAGGTAACTAGATTACCCCTTCTACTTGCCGGAGCAATTTCTGCTATATACATTGGTGCGTTCATTGAAGCCATACCAATTCCTAATCCACCAATTAATCTAAAAAAAACAAGTAACGAAACTGATTCAGGTAAAAAACTAGGTAAGCCTGAGCCCCAAGCAGAAATTGTAAACAGAATTGCTGATATTATCAAAGAATGTTTTCGACCTATTTTAATGGAAAGTGGACCAGCTAATATTGCTCCTACAAAACAACCTATTAATGCACTGCCTACAACAAAGCCCTTCATAGTAGGATCTAGTTCGAAATATTTAGTAAGATAGAATTGTGCACCATTTATAACTCCAGTATCGTATCCAAATAGGAGTCCTCCTAAGGCGGAAACAGACACGATAAGCAATAAAAATTTTCTTTGATTCATGTTAAGTTAGTTTTTAATTAGAAATTTAAAAGTATTAAATTAATATTAATAACTAAGTATACAGTAACATTCTTATCAAATTTTATTTTTATAAATACAATAGAACCCTTAACCTCTAGGATTAAACAATTAAATTTTTAAAAATTTGGAATAAAAAAAACCAACTCATTGAGTTGGTTTTTTCATTCTTGTTTTGACTGAAGGATCTAATTCTTCAAATCTTTTACAGCGTCTTCAACTTGTTTAGTACCTTCTTTAGTAGCATCTTCAGCTGCTTCTAGAGTCTTTTCTGCATGATCTTTCATTGTTTCAAGACCTTTTTTTGCGTCTTCAACTGCTTTGTCTGCCGCTACTTTAGCATCACCTACTGCATTTTTAGCAGCATCTTCAGCCTCTTTTAATTTTCTTTCTGCATCATTAATTACTTTGTCTGCAGCTTCTTTAGTTGCATCACCAGCATCTTTTACTGCATCTCCAGTTGCTTCAACTGCATCTCCAGCTTCATTTGTTGCATTTTCAATTGCTGTTTCTGCTTTTTCAGTGTCTGATGAACAACCTTTGCAAGATGTAAGAGAAATTGTAAGAACAATTACAAAAATACTTAAAATTAATTTTTTCATTCGGGTTTCTTTTAGTGTTAATTATTAATTTATTTTGATGGTGCAAGTAATAACATATTGGTTATTACTGCAATAAAAATTTAACATTTTTTTAGAATTTACTCTATAAAATGCAAAATATATAGATTATCTACGTAAATAATCAAGTATTTGGACTACTGCGCCTTTGTTTTTTTTAATAAAAGAAGAATTTAATAAACCAGTTTTCTTTCTTAATTCTGTCTTATTGATAAATTGAGATAAAATAGATTTGAATTCCAATTCATCATTAACACAAAAAACGCCTCCATTATCTATCATTAATTTGGCTTCGGGATATTTAGAATGATTCTTACCAATAATAATAGGACAACCAAAAACTGCAGGTTCTAAAATGTTATGAAGCCCTGTAGTTCCAATCGCGCCTCCAACATAAGCAATATCTGCATAATTATAAATTTTTGATAAAAGACCAATGGTGTTTATTATCAATACTTGATTTTCTTTTAGATTTACATTTTCTTTTTCTGAAAATAATACTCCAGGCTCCTTTAACTTTTTTTGTATTTCCTTAATTCTATTGAGTTTTATATCATGTGGAGCAATAATAAATTTGACTTCTAAAGGTGGATTTGAATTAATGTAATTACAGATATAGTCTTCTCCTTCAGGCCAGGTGCTTCCAGCAACAAAGCATAATTTAGTATCAATAAATTCTTCAATAAAATTAAGCGAATTATCTACATTTAATTGATTACTCACTCGGTCATATCGTGTATCACCCGAAACAGTCACGTTTTCGAATCCAATTGTTTTAAATAGCTTTTTGGATGCTTCGTTTTGAACAAAAAAGTGGTCAAATGCTTTTAAATATTTTCGCATCCATTTTCCATAAGGTTTAAAGAAAATTTGATTCGGTCTTAAGAGAGCGGAAATTAATATGGCGTTTTTGTTTTGCCTGCTAATTTCTTTCAAATAATTTGGCCAAAATTCATATTTAACGAATACTACAAGTTTTGGGTCAATAATATTTATGTATTGTTTTGCATTTCGCTTGGTATCTATGGGTAAGTAAACAACAACATCAGCAATAGATGAATATTTTTTAATCTCAAATCCAGATGGCGAGAAAAAAGACAGAACAATTTTATACTCTGGATATAATTTTTTTATCTCTTCAAAGACTGGAAGTCCCTGTTCGTATTCTCCTAAAGAAGCGCAATGGAACCAAATACTTCTATCTCCTTCTTTTAAGACACTTTTTAATCTGGTAAAAGTATGTTTTCTTCCATCTACACCTAATTTAATTTTATGATTAAAAAGTGCAAGAACCTTTAATGAAACGTTCGCAATATGAATTAAGAAATTGTATAGTGTAAACAAGTCTATTTTCTTTAATGCTAAAATACATTTCTTTGTATTAATTTAATGCTTAGTAGGACTTATTTTGTAATTTCGCAATCTATGAAAACAATACAAATGGTTGACCTTAAAGGTCAGTATGAAGCTATTAAAGAGTCAGTTAATTCTTCAGTTCTAGATGTTATAGAATCTACAGCTTTTATCAATGGTCCAAAAGTACATGAGTTTCAAAAAGGTTTAGAAGATTATTTGGGTGTAAAACATGTAATCCCTTGTGCTAATGGAACAGATGCGTTACAAATAGCTATGATGGGATTAGGATTGAAGCCTGGTGATGAGGTGATTACTGCCGATTTTACTTTTGCCGCTACTGTTGAGGTAATTGCATTGTTACATTTAACTCCAGTTTTGGTTGATGTTGATCCAGAAACATTTAATATAGATATTGATGTCATAAAAAAGGCGATCACACCGAAAACGAAAGCTATAGTTCCGGTTCATTTGTTTGGTCAATGCGCAGATATGGAAGCAATTATGAAAATTGCAGAGCAACATGATCTGTTTGTAATTGAAGACAATGCTCAAGCTATAGGAGCAAATTACACCTATAATAGTGGTAAAAAAGCAAAATCAGGAACAATAGGTCATGTGGCGTCAACATCATTTTTTCCTTCTAAGAATTTAGGTTGCTATGGTGATGGTGGAGCCATTTTTACAAATGATGATGAATTAGCACATACAATAAGAGGAATAGTAAACCACGGGATGTATAGGCGATATTATCATGATGTTGTAGGCGTGAATTCCAGATTAGATTCTATCCAGGCTGCAATATTAAATGAAAAACTTCCAAGATTAGATACTTACAATAAAGCAAGACAGGACGCTGCTAGAAAATATAACAAGGCTTTTGAAAGTATAGATAATATAACTACCCCAAAAGTGGTCTCAAAAACCTGTTCAAGTTTGTGTGAAAATTGTGATTGCCATGTCTTTCATCAATATACATTAAAGGTTAAAAATGTTGACAGAGATGCTTTAGCTCAACATTTAAATGATAACGGAATACCTTGTGGAGTTTATTATCCAGTGCCTTTGCATAGTCAAAAAGCATATCAGGATTCCCGTTATAAAGAAGATGATTTTAAAGTAACAAATCAACTTATCAAGGAGGTAATTTCCTTACCAATGCATACAGAATTGGAGGATGATCAAATTGAATTTATCACCAAAACATTAGTTGATTTTATAAAGAAAAATTAGTTGGATTTAGGACTCAATTTGGATTTCCTTCTTTTTCTTACTAGTCAAGCCAGCTAGTAAAATGAAACCCATTCCTACCATGACAGATACATCGGCCATATTGAATATCCCGGTTTTAAAAATGCCTCCCAAATCAATATGAAAAAAATCGGTTACTGAACCGTAGAGTATCCTATCGTACAAATTACCTATTCCACCACCAACTATAAAGGACAAGCCTATTAACGAACTGCGATCTAAATCTTCTTTAATCAATAGATAGCGTAAGACCAATAATAACACAAATACTGGCAGAATAAGTAATAAAATAATCTTAACTATTGGATTTAACTCACTTCCCATACCTAAAAAGGCGCCTGTGTTTTCAACGTTGGTAAGGATGAATTTTTCACCAATAATTTCGGTCGTTGATCTAAATTCAACCTGATCTCTTACCATTTTTTTTGAAATTTGGTCACAACCAATATTCAAAATAATTAAAGTCAAAATCAGTACAATTCGTTTGATATTCATTTAGGCTTCACTTTCTAAAGTAGCGGACATTGTTTCAGCCTCTCTATTGATTTTTTTTACTAATCCTTGAAGTACTTTACCTGGACCAACTTCAGTAAATAAAGTAGCTCCATCTTCTATCATTTGTTGTACAGATTGTGTCCAGCGCACTGGAGCAGTTAATTGAGAAATTAAATTTACTTTAATTGAAGCCTCATCTAATACGGCACTTGCAGTCACATTCTGGTAAATAGGGCAATTTGGTTTGCTAAATGTTGTGTTTTCAATAGCTGCAGCAAGTTCCTCTCTTGCAGGTTCCATAAGAGGCGAATGGAAGGCTCCACCAACAGGCAAAACTAATGCTCTACGAGCACCTTCTTCTTTGAGGGCTTCACAAGCTTTGTTGATTGCATCAATTTCACCAGAGATAACTAATTGTCCAGGACAATTGTAATTAGCAGCAACAACAATTCCTTCAGTAGTCGCACATATTTTTTCTACAACGTCATCATCTAAACCTAAAACAGCAGCCATGGTACTTGGTTGCAGTTCACACGCTTTTTGCATAGCCATCGCACGTTTAGAGACTAAACGCAATCCATCCTCAAAGGTTAAAGCGCCATTTGCCACCAATGCAGAAAATTCACCAAGCGAATGTCCCGCAACCATGTCTGGTTTAAAACTATCTCCTAATGTCTTGGCCAAAATTACAGAGTGTAAAAAAATGGCTGGTTGAGTAACTTTCGTTTCTTTAAGGTCTTCTGCAGATCCTTCAAACATGATATCTGTAATATGAAAACCTAAGATCTCATTGGCATCTTCAAATAAGTGTTGAGCTATTTCTGATTTTTCATACAGATCTAGACCCATTCCTGAAAATTGGGCGCCTTGGCCAGGGAATATATATGCGTTCATTTTTTATAAAATTTAGTGCTACAAAAATAAGAATTTAATATTTAGAATATAATAATATGAAATTTAACTATTGTCGATAGATTTTACAATTATTGCAGGATTTCCAGCAATAAAGACATCATCTGGAAAACTTTTTGTAACAATTGATCCCGCTCCAATAACAACATTATTTCCTATATTGACTCCAGGGCAAATTACGGCATTGCCGCCAATCCACACATTTTTACCAATACTAATTGGTTTAGCGAATTCACGACCACTATTTCTTTCTTTAAATTCAAGTGGATGAGTAGCTGTGTAAATTTGAACATTAGGACCCATCATGCAATTATCACCAATTTGTACTTCCGCAACATCAAGGATGCAGCAATTAAAATTCATAAAAACATTTTTACCGGCTTTTATGTTGTAACCATAATCGCAATAAAATGGAGGTTCAATCCAAAGCCCTTTTTTTGCATTATTGATAAGTTTGTAAAATGTAGCGTCACGCTTTACTTTATCATTGTCATTTATTTGATTGATTTCCTGAAAAAGAATTCTGGCCTTAAGCCTATCTTCAACTAATTGAGAATCCATTGGATTATACATTTCTCCAGATAGCATCTTCTCTTTTTCCGTCATATGATAATTTATTTTTTTAAATAGGTCAAAAAAGAGAATTCATGATTGTGTTCAGAATCTTTTTTGTGAAATGTATTTCCAACCTCTTTCCATATTGTCTCATCAATTTTTGGGAAAAATGTATCGGCATCAAAACTTTCATGAACTCTGGTTAATTCAATTTTATCGGCGAATGCCATAGCTTGCTCATAGATTTGTCCTCCACCTATAATAAAAGGTTGAGAATCATTTTCAGCTAATTTTATTGCCTCTTCTAAAGATTTGGTTTTTAAAACTCCAACAGGAACTTCATAGTTATCTTGTCTGGTAATGACAATATGTGTTCTGTTAGGTAATGGTTTTGGAAAGCTCTCAAATGTCTTCCTTCCCATAATTATATGATGACCAGAAGTTAGATCTTTAAATCGCTGAAGATCATCACTTAAGTGCCAAATGAGCTTATTATCTTTACCAATAGCATCATTTTCAGCAGCGGCAACAATAATTGTTAATTCAGACTTTTTGACTTTTGCTTTCAATTCTTCTTGGTACACTTCACTTTCAGCAATATGAGGTGCTTCTTTTTTTAGTTGGGATTTTATTTTTTCAATACGTAATTGTTGTTCAGTGACTAGCTTGTCTAATTGTTGTTTTTCCCATTCTTTACCCATGAATTTATTTATGATAAACACATTCAAAACGTGATATAGAAAAATGAACAGCCAAACTATTATTGCTATCACAAACCAATCCAATTCAAATATCTTGAAATCTTTTGCAATGCCTAAACCTATGTTAGCGATAACTAATAAAAGTGCGCCAATTAAAAACAGAACAAAATGAACATATAAACGCCTTTTTTGTTTAACACGTCTTTGCGCATTTTGAAAGAGTTCTAATTGCTCTTTATCTATTTCAGGCTTGATCTTCTTTTTACCAAACATATATTTTAATTTAATATAAAGTTACAACTTTATCAAAACAACTAAAGTATTTATAGATATTTGAATAACAGTATAATACGAAATCGTTATAGTTAAAATTCAGACGAAAATAATAAAAAAAAAGATTAACAATCTCATAAATTATCTCTTAAAAAATTAGACAATTAGAATAAATATAAATTCTTTTTTATTAAAATGATAATAATTTTGATTATTACAAATTTATTATGTTTTCTACTTTAATTGTTTTATAAATTTGCCCAAGATTAAACACATAAAATTATGGCAATTAAAAAACAGTATTTAAAAAGTAAACCAGTTTGTAAAGTAACATTTTCTATAGAAGCAAAAGAAGCAAAAAAAGTAACTGTTGCAGGAGATTGGAACAAATGGAATGTAAAAAAACAACCATTAAAAAAATTAAAGAACGGAACATTTAAAGTTACCGTAGATTTACCTAAAGACAAGTCTTATCAGTTTAAGTATGTTGTTGATGGAAATTTCGTTAATGACGACCAAGCAGATGGATATGCATGGAATGATTATGCATCATCTGAAAATGGTGTATTAAGTTTGTAATTGATTAAGTCACAACTAAAAAAGGCTTTCTGTTTTCAGAAAGCCTTTTTT
>CAYTSL010000027.1:10178-13579 GCA_964440415.1 uncultured Flavobacteriaceae bacterium | reverse complement strand
CATGTTAGCCTTTAATCTATTAATGAAATCTCATAATGTCGTAAAGTATAAAGCATGTGCTACTTCTGCGATGAGAGAGGCAAAAAATGGTAAAATAATCACTAATTTAATATTGGAAAAATCTGAAATTAAGATTGATATAATAGGAGGAGAAGAAGAGGCACAAATTATTGCTGCTACAGATTTAAAACAATATATAAAGGAAGATAGGGCTTATTTATATGTAGATGTAGGAGGAGGAAGTACCGAATTTACAATATTTGATAACGGAAAAACTGTGACTTCAAAATCTTATAAAATTGGGACAGTGAGGCTTTTAAAAGATATAGTTAATCATGCTGTGTGGAAGGACTTGGAGATATGGATAAAAGAAAATGTCAAGAATTACCCTAAAATAGAGATAATTGGATCTGGAGGAAATATTAATAAAATATTTAAACTGTCTGGAAAGCCAATTGGAAAGCCTTTGACATATTTTTATCTATCTTCATTTTATAATAAACTCAATTCGTATTCGTATGAAGAGAGAATAACCGAACTTGATTTAAATCAGGATCGAGCAGATGTTATTATTCCTGCAACGCGTATTTATTTATCAGCTATGAAATGGAGTGGAGCAAAAGACATTTATGTTCCTAAAATAGGTTTAGCTGATGGAATCATAAAAAGTATGTACTATGAGACGATTACAAGCGAACCAATTTTAAATGTGGCACCCTAATTGCAATAGTATTTATAAATAATAAGAAAATGAAAACGTTTTTAATAGTATGTTTTAGCATAATGGCGACATTATCTTTTTCCCAGGAGGATATTGATCTTACTTCAACTTCAGAAATTGGTTGTATTTCTGGAGACTGTGATAATGGATTAGGAAAGTATGTATGGAACAATGGTGATTACTATTATGGTGCATGGAAACTTGGCAATATGGAAGGGAAGGGTACTCACTACAAGGTTGATGGAACTATTTATGATGGCTTTTGGATAAATAATAAAAAAAATGGGCAAGGAAAGTTGGTATTACCAAACGGCGATGTATACAATGGTGACTTTAAAGATGGAATGGCTGAAGGATTTGGAATAATGATCTACAAAAACGGAAATACCTTTAAAGGAGATTGGAAAAATAATAAGAGAAATGGTCATGGTGTAATGAATTTTTCAACTGGAGAACGTTACATAGGTAATTTCAAAAACAATTTACGCCATGGAAATGGAAGGTTTACTTACAGAAATGGTGAAAATTATAACGGTGAATGGTTATATGGTGAAATGGAAGGACAGGGCACTTATACCTATCTTGACGGATCTCAGCAATCTGGTATCTGGTCTAATGGTGAAATAGTCAAACAATAATTAGCCGTGAATATATTGTTTGTCACCTAAATTTTTCATGATTTCTGCCTCATAATCAAGAAGTGCTTGCCATTTTTGGTCAACTTCACTACGAATTCCATATTTACGTGCAAAACTTAAGAACATAGTATAATGATTCGCTTCACTTATCATTAGTTTTCTATAAAATTCCGCTAGTTCCTTATCTTTTAATTCTTCTGATAATAATCTGAAACGTTCGCAACTTCTGGCTTCAATTAGTGCAGCATACAATAGTCTATGAATTAATTGAGTTGTTCTACTTCCACCTTTAGGGAAGAACTTTATTAATTGTATTACGTAATCGTCTTTTCTATCTCTACCTAGTTTCCAACCTCGTTCCAGGATTTTCTCATGTACCATTTTAAAATGACTCATCTCTTCTTTTACTAATGACGTCATTTCTTGTACAAGCTCTGAATATTCAGGAAAACTTACAATCAATGATATAGCTGTACTAGTCGCTTTTTGTTCACAAAAGGCATGGTCTGTTAAAATATCTTCAATATTCTTTTCAACTATATTAACCCATCTGGGATCTGTTGGCAGTTTAAGTCCTAGCATATTATAAATACCTAATTTACAACTTATTATATATCTAAATTAAATGTTTTCTTTAAGGTCTCGATATTAGGATTTTTTTCTTTTAATTTATCATATTTCTCTTTTGGAGTATAGGCATATTGCTTTTCCATTTCCTCATTAACTGTAATAGATAAATTGATATCGAAGTTGTTAAGGTCTTTTCTTATATACCCTAATAATTCAAATTGATGCCTTTCAATTTCCACTTTATTTGTTGTATTAGGATATTCTAAATGAATAGTTGTATCCTGAACTCTGGGAGTATCTATTGATAAAATAGAAGCTAAATTATATCTTCCTTGTTTTTCAAGTTGCTTCACGTATGTGTTCCAGGAATCTATGAGGGATTCTTCAGTAAAACTATCTTGTGGGAGGTCATCATCATCTAATACGACTTCCATTTGTCTAATCAGATGTTCTTTTTTTGCCTTAATACTTTTTAATGATAAACCAGACGTCCTTTTTTTCTCTTGATTTATTAAAATTTTAGGACGTTCTTCTACAATTTTTGGTAATTCCGGAGTTGAAATTTCGGTTGATTCTGGTAGATTGTATTCTTCAGATTCTTCATTAATCTGAATTAATTCTTGTTCAACAATCGGTTTTTCAATATTTTGTGATTTAGTTTCAGGTTTTTTAACGGTAATAGGAGTTATTCCTTTTTTGATAAAATATGATGCAGGAATTATAAACTTTTTACTGTTTTTTTTTTCTCCATCAAATTTGATAGAGGCCAATTGCATTAAGCACAACTCTACCAATAAGCGCTGATTTTTACTGTTTTTGTATTTTAGATCGCATTCGTTGGCTAACTCTATACCTGTAATGAGAAATTCTTGAGAGGTCTTTTGCGATTGTTTTAAATATTTATCCTTTGTTTGCTCACCAACTTCTAACAGATCGATAGTTTCTGGACTTTTACAAACTAAAAGGTCTCTAAAATGGCTGGCTAAACCAGTAATATAATGATGTCCTTCAAATCCTTTAGCCAGTATAGAATTAAACTGTATAAGTAATTCAGGAATATTATTTTCCAAAATCAAATCAGTACTTTTGAAAAAGGTTTCATAATCAAGGACATTAAGATTTTCTGTTACGGCTTGTCTTGTCAAGTTCTTTCCTGAAAAACTTACAACTCTATCAAATATTGATAGTGCATCACGCATGGCACCATCAGCTTTTTGGGCTATAATATGAAGTGCATCATCTTCAGCTTTAACGCCTTGTTCCTTTGCAATATATTTTAAATATTCTTTAGCATCGGTTACTGTTATTCTTTTGAAATCAAAGATCTGGCAACGAGATAAAATGGTTGGTATAATTTTATGCTTTTCGGTTGTTGCTAAAATGAAAATACAATGTTTAGGCGGTTCTTCTAGGGTCTTTAGAAAAGCATTAAAAGCTGATTGAGAAAGCATATGAACTTCATCAATTATATA
>CAYTSL010000027.1:0-10078 GCA_964440415.1 uncultured Flavobacteriaceae bacterium | reverse complement strand
ATGCTGAACTTTAAGCTTAACAAAGTTAAAAATTCAGTTTAAAATTAAGAATTAAGTCGGCTAAATTTAAAAGGAGTTATTAACAAGAACTAGGTTATTAATTTTGTAAAAAAACATTTTGAACAGTCAAATTAATAAAAGGTATAATTATTGTAATTTTGCATGCAAGTAAATCGCCTTATCGCTCTTGTGCTGAATTTATTTCAGCTCTTGGGAGGAAAGTCCGAACACCATAGTGCGACATAGTGGTTAACGGCCACCAATCGTGAGGTTAGGAAAAGTGCAACAGAAAGAATGTACAGGTCATGCTGTAGTGAAACCAGGTAAACTCTATGTGGTGCAATGTCATGTAAACCAATGTTTGAGGGCTGCACGCTCGATGTTGGAGGGTAGACAGCTAAAGTGTATTGGTAACAATGCACGTAGATAAATGATAAGGTATTTTTGTTCTTGTTTTAGGAGATCCTGAAACGAGTTCAGGAAGAACAGAATTCGGCTTATAGATTTGCTTAAAAATAAAAAACCCTTTTAGAAATAAAAGGGTTTTTCGCTAAAAATAATTAGTTGGTTAATTAATTTAAAGATTTTCCTAATTGTTCCATTAGTTGTAATTGGTCAAAATGAATATGCTCCATATCCATTTTACCTTCATCATTAAAATGTAATCTTGAAAGACCATTTAGGTCCACCTTCTTTCCAGTAGCTGGACTTTCAGCAAATTCACCGTCATTTGTACCTGTCATTTTCCAATGTACAAAAATAGCATTGTCCATTATTGGTGACTGGTGTAGAATTTCTATGTTGAAATCTGGGAAACCGGTAAAATATGGAGTCATACTGGCCTGTAATTCGGTTGGTCCAGCAGCTACTTTAATATCATTAATATACCTAACGTGACCATCTGCTATTAAGTCGCCTAATACAGAAAAGTCCTGTTTATTGGTAAAACTATCAATCAACGTCTCTATTTGCGAGTGAATTTTTTTATCTATATCTGTCATATTAGACAATGCAGCCATCTCTTTGTTCATAGTTGTACCATCAAAATAGATATGCTCTTCCACAATTTTTCCATCAACAAACTGAATAGCTAAATGTACTGGAACCGAAATATTATTTTTGTTTGCAGCTAATTCAGCGTTCCATTGCGCCCAGTAATATACCCAGGTTTCTTTATCTTTATCAACAACCATTTCTATGTATTCTTTTTCCTTGTCAAATCCATAAGAAGAGAAATTAGACACAGCACCTTGAAGTTCTTTTGCTCGAGCTTCTACAGTAACCGCATCATTTGAGTTAACATAAATTTTGGCTGTATCTGAAAAATGGCTTTTCCATTGATCCCAATCACCACTTTCATATGCAGCAATTCCTGCTTCCAGTGTTTTTGTTTCAGCAGATTCTGCATAATAACGTTGTTCTTGTTGACAAGCTGCAAATAATAGTACAGCCAGTCCTAATAATAATATTTTTTTCATTGGTTGGTTATTTTAGTGTTTAATTTATTTTTAGATGGTTATTAGTATAATATTGATAATAGTTAATAATAGGAGCAACAGTAATTTTTTTAGAGTTTTCATTGCACATTAGTTTAGAATGTTAGTTAGGGTAATAAAATTTCTACTGAGGTGCATAGGCTAAATCTGGTCTCATTTGCCCTTTGGTATCTTCCATACGCGTGGCATAGGACATAACTTTTTTGAACACATCAAATCGTTCTGGTCCTAGAAGTTCATCATTAGCTTTATTTTTTTGAGCTGAATCTATTTCATCTTTAGATGATACGGCTACCAGATAATAGCTTTCCATTGCACCAAACCCGCTTCTATAAATACGATAATACAATTTAGAATCTTTATTTACATACATTTCCTTTACAGCTTTCATGCCTTCACGTAGCTTTTTGCTGTTTTCAGGCGTGTAGTAGATAAAAAAGTAATCTCTATAATTTTCGCCTTCTTGAGTTTGAGAAATGCCTTCTGGCATATAAGTAAGTGCTTCATCAAGAACAAGTACATAATTACCATGAGAATCGTAACATTTATCAAAACGATTAAACATCTCTCCCCATTTGTCACCCATTTTTTCAGCCATATCTTTAAATGGGTTTTTATCCATTTCTGCAAAGCTTTCCATTGGTGTCACATACATATAAACAAAATCTGAAGTGCTTGCTGTAATCCAACTGGTATCAGGATTGTGTTCTTTACAAGCTTCATTAAACTCTTTCGCAACAGCTTCGTATTCCCATAGCATTGAAGGTTTGACGTTATCTTGATGTACCATAAAAGCTTTTTGAGCTGAAGTTGAAATTGGGGCAAGAAATACTAAAATTAGAATGATTAGAGAAGTTTTAATTGTTTTCATTTTAAATAATAATTAGTTGGTTAATACTGTCTATTATCCATAAAAAAGCTTGAAAAACAAATAAATTTTGGGCGGTATTAATAGCAATTTTTTAATAAAACCCTTTGGGTGAGAGTACTGTAATATACAAAAAAAATTAACAGTTCGATTTTTCTTACTATAAACGTGCTAATTTTTATCGAAGAAACTAAACACATTCCCTCCATAATTTTTAGAAAAACTATAAAATTCTAAATTAGATAAATCTGTGTGTTTGGAATGTTCTATAACCAATAAACCATCATTTACAAGTAGGTTTCTTCCAAATACTAGCTCGGAGATTTTAGCAAATTGATTGTCAGAATAATTGTAGGGAGGATCTGCAAAAATAAAATTGAACTGTGAAGTTGTTTTTTCTAAATATTTAAAAACATCGCTCTTGATAACATTAATTGGCATGTTAAACTCTTCAGTTGTTTTGCTAATAAATTTAACACATCCGTAGTCTTGATCTACTGCCGTAATATTTTCTGTGCCTCTTGATGCAAATTCAAAGCTTATACTACCAGTGCCAGAAAAAAGATCGAGTACAGAAAGTTCATCAAAATAAATGCGATTGTTTAAAATATTGAACAGAGCCTCTTTCGCCATATCAGTTGTTGGACGTACAGGTAACTTTTTAGGAGGATTCAAACGTCTTCCTTTATATTTCCCTGAAATGATTCGCATTAAAAACTATTTAAAATTACAAACTGGCTATGATTGTTTTGTGGTTGAGCATTTTCTGAATATTTAAAAGTATCCCAACGTTTACTAAAGAATACAAACCTTACATATTTATATGTAATAGTATACAATTCATCTTTTGAATCAATATTTCCTGTAAAAATTAACTCAAAGGTTTCGGGATTTAGATCTAACTGTTCTGCAGTAAAGAGAATGTAGTAAATGAAATCTTCTTTAGTTTTGTAATCAAAAGAATTGTAAAGTCTCAATTTTCCATTTTCAACAACAACAATATCAAAATTGTCTTCACAAATGTTAACATACATTTTTGGTTTATCTGCATTTTTTTCAACCTTTAATATTTGCTCGATCAAAATAGTTGAAAAATGTTTATAAGTAAACTCGCCAAATCTATCATACAGGAAGTTATTAATATTTACAAATGGAATATAAACGTTAACACTGTCATTAATATCAATGTCATCAAATGTGATATAATCTGTACTTAAAATCTTATTATTAAATTTCAAGTAGTCCGCAAGATTATCTTCTTTAAACAGAGCTTTGGGAACCATAGTGGTTAAGTCATTTTTATGAATAACGACTATAGCAGAAAAAGACTGTTTCAAATCTTGTTCAGAATCAAAATAATTTTGAATTTTAAAAAGAACTTCATTTGGATTTAACTTTTTATCGAAACTAATATTCTTTAAATATTCAATAGTATTGGTTTCAATATTTAAAATGCAAAAAGAAAGTCCACTCAAGGAAACTTGAATGGACATCTTTAAATTAGAAGTATGTTTTATATTATTCGTCGTTGGAACCATAAACTTTAGGCCAGTTTCCATTGGTGTTCACTTCATCCATTGAACCGACTTTTAAGCTAGGACCATTTACACCATCTACGGAGACTACCTCTTTTTCTTGAGTAATTAAATCCTTATCCTGATCATATAAAACGACATCTTTATCGACCTTAATTTCAAAAACAGGAACTTTTACATTATTTCTCTCTACAAAGCCAGCTTCCATTTTAAACTTGGATCCAGGTTCTCCAGCATCTTCTGGTAAATTGATCATTGTTTTGTATCTGTCAGAATTTTTGAAAAGAGAATCTTTAACAGGAACAAAACCTAAGGTATCAATAACTACAATATCCTTATATGTAGTAACACCACCATAACGGCGAGTTAATTCTTTATCTACAATACTAGAATCTCTTCTTTGGGTAATAGTGAATTCAGCCGTATCAATGAATTTAACCAAATTATCAAAGTTTGGTTGAAATTTACCTGTCACTTGTCTGTGAGCTAACTGCGAACTTCTAAGATCCTTCAAATTGTCAATAATCACAGCATAACGCTTATTTTTTGTTTTATTGAATTGAAGTGGTTCGTAGATAGATTGTACATTAATGTAACCTAAATAAATAATCAAAGCCCATAGTACAACCAATAAGAAAGGTTTTACTTTAGCGGATACAAATTTGTTTATTAACCAAACAATACCAATTGTAAGTAGTATTGCTCCAACTATTAGAATTAATGTAGTCATAGTGAATATTTTATTTAATTAGAAATTTTGTGGTCTATACGCAAATCTACAATTTTTTTTTAATGACAAAAACCATTGGGCGTAAAAATCATTTATATATTTGAATAAATATGTCAGAGCAATTAAAATTAATGTCGCCATCAGAGTTTTATTTATTAATAAAAAAGGAGTTCCCTTTTACACCTACAACTAAGCAAGACATTGTATTAAATCAGATTTCTGACTTTATTTTTGATAATTCTAAAGATAAATTATATCTACTAAAAGGATTTGCAGGAACAGGAAAAACAACAATAATAAGTACTATTGTAAATAACCTATGGAAAATTACAAAAAGTGCTGTTCTTTTGGCACCTACGGGAAGAGCCGCTAAAGTAATTAGTAATTATTCTGGTAAGGAAGCTTTTACAATTCACAAAAAAATCTATTTCCCTAGAAAAGAAAAAAGCGGTTCAATAAAATTCGTACTGCAGCCTAATAAGCATAAAAAAACTATATTTATTGTAGACGAGTCTTCTATGATCCCAGATACACCAGGAGATTCCAAGTTGTTTGAAAATGGTTCATTACTGGATGATTTGATGCACTACGTGTATTCTGGTCATCAATGTAAACTGCTACTAATAGGAGATACTGCTCAATTGCCACCAGTTAAGCTAGATATAAGCCCAGCTCTGGATGAAAAAACTTTATCAATGAACTATAACAAAGAAGTTATTAAAATGGAGTTAGATGAAGTTGTTAGGCAGGAGCAAGGTTCAGGAATTTTACATAATGCCACAAAATTAAGAGAAACACTTACAGATGGTTTTTACGACAGTTTTAAATTTAGTTTGGAATCCTATACAGATATAGTAAGATTAATTGATGGTTATGAAATAATGGATGCAATAAACGACTCCTATGGTAAATTGGGAAATGAAGAAACAGCCATAATAGTAAGAAGTAATAAAAGAGCTAATTTGTATAACCAACAAATTAGGAGTAGAATTTTATTTCAGGAAAATGAATTGTCTACAGGTGATTATTTAATGGTAGTAAAGAATAATTATTTTTGGTTAAAACCTACAAGTGAAGCTGGGTTTATTGCCAATGGGGATATTATTGAAGTGTTAGAAATATTTAAAATAGAAGAACTGTATGGTTTTAGATTTGCAGAGGTCAAGGTAAGAATGGTTGATTATCCAAAAATGAGGTCATTTGAAACAGTTTTATTGTTAGATACAATAGCTGCAGAAACACCTTCTTTGCCTTATGAAGAATCTAATAGGCTATATCAGGAAGTCGTTAAGGATTATGAAAATGAATCTAGCAATTACCGCAAATTTTTGAAGGTTAAGAATAATAAACATTTTAATGCTTTACAAGTTAAATTCTCTTATGCAATAACGTGTCATAAGTCTCAAGGAGGTCAATGGAACACTGTTATTGTTGAACAACCTTATTTACCTAATGGGATAGATAAAGATTATGTACGATGGTTATATACAGCAATAACAAGAGCCAAAGAAAAATTGTATCTTATTGGTTTCAAAGATGAGTTTTTTGAGGAAATATAATCAGTAAACAGTCGCAGTTTTCAGTTGGCATTAAAACAATCTTGAATACTTTATTTTTTTTTATTAATTAAATAAATTCTTCCCTTTGGGAAGATGTCGAAGAGACAGATGGGAATGACACCAGATACAATTTTAAGCATATTTTTAGGCATTGGCTTAGCAGCATCGGTTGGTTTCCGTGTTTTCGTGCCTTTATTTGCTCTTAGTTTGGCCTCATATTTTGGAGTTTGGGAATTAAATGAGTCTTGGCAATGGATAGGTAGTTTAGCAGCAGTTATTACATTAGGAGTTGCAACAATTGTGGAAATATTTGCCTATTATATACCTTATATTGATAATTTATTGGATTCCATAACCATGCCATTAGCAGCTATTGCAGGTACCGCAGTTATGGTCTCAACAGTAGCCGATTTAAACCCTGTTATTACATGGTCTCTCGCAATTATCGCTGGAGGTGGAACGGCTACTGCAATTGCTGGTTCATCAAGCGCAACAAGATTAGCGTCTACGGCTACGACAGGTGGACTTGGCAACCCAGTAGTATCAACAATTGAAACAGGTGCGGCCATGACCTTGTCTATTTTTTCTATTTTTCTGCCTCTTGTAGGTTTCATATTAGTTTTAATAATTGTAGGTTTTATTTTTCGTTTTTACAAAAAGATTAAATCGACTAAACCATAAATGTTTAAAATTATCTTATTTTTGAAACTGATAGTTTAATTCTTATATGAAAGTAATTTCAATGATTCCTGCTCGATACAGCGCCTCTCGCTTTCCTGGTAAATTAATGCAGGATCTTGGTGGCAAATCTGTCATTTTAAGAACTTATCAAGCTACTGTAAATTCGAGATTATTTGATGAAGTGTATGTAGTAACAGACAGCGATATAATTTATGATGAAATATCTTCCCATGGTGGAAAAGCCATTATGAGCAAAATGGAACACGAGTCTGGGAGCGATAGAATTGCAGAAGCTGTAGAAAATATAGACTGTGATATTGTTATTAATGTACAAGGCGACGAGCCATTTACAGAAAGAGCTAGTCTAAAGAAGCTATTAAATGTTTTTAAAACTGATTTAAAAAAGGAAATAGATCTGGCATCCTTAATGGTAGAAATAACTGATGTGGAAGAAATAAATAACCCTAATACGGTTAAAGTAATTGTCGATCAAAATAATTTCGCTTTATATTTTTCAAGAAGCCCAATTCCTTATCCTCGAGATGGTAAAGTTGGTGTGCGCTACTTCAAACATAAAGGTGTTTATGCTTTTAGAAAGGAAGCAATTTTGGAATTCACCAAGCTTCCTATGCAATTTTTGGAAGCTTCAGAAAAAATAGAATGTATCCGTTATTTAGAGTATGGAAAGCGAATTAAAATGGTTGAGACAACAGTTTCAGGAGTAGAAATTGACACACCTGAAGATCTTGAAAAAGCGAAAAAGCTATGGAAATAGAATATAGTAAAATTAAAGTGATAGGTTTTGATGCTGACGATACGCTATGGGTTAATGAGACCTATTATCGTGATGCCGAATTGGAATTCGCAAAAATATTATCTCAATATGAAACCGCTAACAAGATTGATCAAGAGTTGTTCAAGGTTGAGATGAAGAATCTTGACATGTATGGTTATGGAATTAAGAGTTTTATTTTATCGATGGTTGAATCAGCATTAGAAATATCAAATAATGAAATTTCTACAGAAAGTATTAATGATATTTTGATGATTGGAAAGGACATGATAAACAAACCAATAGAGTTGTTGGATGGAGTTGAAGAAGTGCTGAAAACAGTTTCAAAAAAACATCGCTTAATTTTAGCCACAAAGGGTGATCTGTTAGATCAGGAGCGGAAGTTAGAACGTTCAGGCTTAACGGATTATTTTCATCACATTGAAGTGTTAAGTGATAAAAAAGAAGCTAACTATTCTAAATTATTGAATCATTTGGATATCAATCCACAGGAGTTTTTAATGATAGGTAATTCATTAAAATCTGATATTTTACCACTGGTTAATATTCATGCTCATGCCATTCACGTCCCGTTTCATACTACTTGGGCCCATGAACAGGTTACAGAAGAAGAAACTAATGGTAAAGAATATAAAACAGTTAAAAGTTTAAAAGAAATCATCCCTTTTTTAAGGTAATAGATTGAAGACACTAAATATAAATACATGGAATAGAAAGGAGCATTTTAATCATTTTAATGGGTTTGCAGATCCTTATTTTGATGTAATAATTCCTTTTGATGTTACAAAAGCCTATCAGTTTTCAAAGGAAAATGATATTAGCTTTTTTAGTAAATATTTGCATGATTGTATGAAAGCGATTAATTCTATAGAGAATTTTAAATATAGAATTGAAAATGATGAGGTAGTCGTATATGATGTGATACATGCATCTGCAACCATAATGAGAAGTGATAAATCATTCGGATTTTCATTTATTCATTATAATGACAATTTGAATATATTTATTGAAAATTTTAATAAAGAGAAAGAGCGCATAGAAAAAACAAATGATTTATTTCCACCGCAAAATACTATAGACTGTATTTATTGTTCGGCAATGCCATGGTTAAATTTTTCTGGTCATAAAGAACCAGTTTCTGGAAATAAATTATCAGTACCTATGTTAGCATATAGTAAAGTAGAAGAACAAAACAGTAAATTAATGATGAATGTATCAATTAGTGCTAATCATGCTTTAGTAGATGGGTATCATGTAGGATTGTTCAGTGAGGCATTCCAAAACAATTTAAATTCTATCAATAACAAATGATAAAGACAAAAAAGTTAATGAGCTATAAAAATTTTCCGATGGTTCCCAGAGTCATTTTTGGACGTGGTAGTTTCGATCAATTAGGCGAAATTATTGCACCAAAAAGGCTTAATATGGCTGCGCCATTTATTTTCCTTGTTGATGATGTTTTTAAAGGCAAATCTTGGTTAATTTCAAGGATTCCATTGTCTTATCAGGATAAAATAGTTTACATATCTGCTTCAGAAGAGCCAAAGACTTCTCAAGTTGATGATCTGACCGAACAAATCATTTTAAGTAACAAAGAAAGAACTTCAGGAGTCATAGGTATTGGTGGTGGAACTATACTGGATATAGCTAAAGCCGTTTCAATTATGTTGACAAATAAGGGAGAATCTGCTGATTATCAAGGCTGGGATTTGGTAAAAAATCCTGCTGTGTATCATGTTGGTATCCCTACTATTTCTGGTACTGGTGCTGAAGTCTCAAGAACAACTGTTTTAACAGGTCCCGAAAAAAAATTAGGAATAAACAGTGATTATACACCTTTTGATCAAGTAATTCTAGATCCTGAGCTTACTAGAGATGTACCAAAGAATCAATGGTTCTATACAGGAATGGATTGTTATATACATTGTATTGAGTCATTAAATGGAACATATTTAAATGCATTTAGCCAAAGTTATGGAGAGAAAGCATTGGATCTTTGTAAAGAGATATTTCAATCTAATAAATTATCTAAAAATGACGCTCAAGATAAATTAATGATGGCTTCATGGCATGGCGGCATGAGTATAGCCTACTCACAGGTAGGAGTTGCACATGCGCTTAGTTATGGCATGTCTTATTTACTGGGTACAAAGCATGGAATTGGGAATTGTATTGTATTTGATCAATTAGAAGAATTCTACCCTGAAGGTGTTAAGTTATTCAAGGCAATGAAATCAAAACATAAAGTAGAAATTCCTCAAGCAGTATGCGCAAATCTTGAAGACCATCACTTTGATGTAATGATAGATATAGCTATTGGTCTGGATCCACTTTGGGAAAATGCTTTGGGAAAAAACTGGAAAAAAATAATAACTAGAGAAAAGCTGATGCAACTCTACAAAAAAATGTAGAATGC
>CAYTSL010000026.1:0-13842 GCA_964440415.1 uncultured Flavobacteriaceae bacterium | reverse complement strand
GCTGTTTTTAAAATTGTTTGACAAATATTAAAAATAATTAAACAAAATATCTTATAAAAATGTTAAAGTTTTTTAAAAAAATGTTAAACAAAATTATAACAAGGCATAAAACTGTTATAAAATAGTTGTATTTGGATTATCTTTACATGCAGTATTTTTAGTATGAAACGTATAGTTGTAGGACTTTCTGGAGGAGTAGATTCAAGCGTTGCCGCTTATTTATTAAAGCAGCAAGGTTATGATGTTATTGGCCTTTTTATGAAGAACTGGCATGATGATTCTGTTACTATATCAGATGAATGTCCTTGGTTGGAGGATAGTAATGATGCTATGCTTGTAGCAGATAAACTAGGAATTCCTTTTCAAACAGTTGATTTAAGCAAGGAATATAAGGAACGAATTGTGGATTATATGTTCAGTGAATATGAAAAGGGCAGAACACCCAATCCCGATGTCCTTTGTAACAGAGAAATAAAGTTTGACGTTTTTATGAATATTGCATTAGAGTTAGGTGCAGATTATGTAGCAACAGGGCATTATTGCAGAAAGAGCTCTATTAATAAGGACGGAAAAGAGGTTTTTCAGTTACTAGCAGGAAAAGATAAAAATAAAGATCAGTCTTATTTTCTTTGTCAATTATCGCAGGAGCAATTAGCTAAATCCTTATTCCCAATAGGAGAATTAACCAAACCAGAGGTAAGGAAAATTGCAATGGAACTTGATTTGATTACTGCAGAAAAAAAAGATTCACAGGGACTTTGCTTCATAGGTAAAGTAAAATTACCAGATTTTTTACAGCAAAAGCTAAAGCCTAAAGAAGGTTTGATTGTTGAAATCCCTAAAGAGAAACAATTATATTCTAAAACAGAAATAAATTTTGATTCGCTCAAGGAGAAATTAAAATATTTATCTCGAAAGATTGAATATTCTGTTAGCGATGGAGAAGTAGTAGGAAAACATCAAGGTGCCCATTTCTTTACAAAAGGTCAAAGAAAAGGTTTGGCTGTTGGAGGCACTCCAGAGCCTCTTTTCGTAATTGATACCGATGTTGAAGAAAACATAATATTCACAGGACAAGGTAAACAACATCCTGGATTATTTAAAAAAGCGCTGTATATACACAATAATGAATTGCATTGGATTAGAAAGGATCTAGCTTTAAAAACGGATGAAACCATGGATGTTATGGCTAGAATTAGATACCGACAACCTCTGCAAAAAGCGAAACTTTTTAAGACAGAACAGGGTTTGTATATTGAGTTTGACAACCCTCAAACTGCAATTACCGAAGGTCAGTTTGCTGCATGGTATTTAGGAGAGGAATTGGTTGGTTCTGGAGTTATTTCTTAAATTGCATAAAAAACTATGTACTCAATGAAAAGAAACCTACTTTATTTTTTTCTATTAATTTGTCAGATCTATTCCTTTGCTCAGCAAGATGCATGGGTTTACTTATCTGATAAGGAAAATGTAGAACAATCACTTTTAAATCCCATTTCAATTTTAACACAAAAGGCAATTGACAGAAAATCTGCTCATAATATAGTTATTGATGAGCGAGATGTTCCAGTCAATGAATTTTACATATCTCAATTAAAATCTCAAACAGGAATTACTGTTTTAGCGAAGTCTAAATGGTTCAATGCGATTCATGTTAGAGGAAATCAAATAGATATCGAGGCACTTACTGGATTAAATTTTGTTCTCAATATTGACTTTGCAGATAAAAGCTTAAACAGTGCAAGGTCGCTACAACATCAAAATAAATTTGAAATAGAAGAAGAACTTACCAATTTTAATTACGGCAATGCTTTAAACCAAATAGAAATGTTCAATGGTGATGAACTTCATTTGGCAGATTATTCTGGATCAGGTATTACGGTAGCCGTATTGGATGCTGGATTTCCAAATGTGTATAATATGGACTCATTTCAACGTTTGACAGAAGCTGGAAATATTTTAGGCACTTATGATTTTGTAGATAGAGATATTGATGTCTATACCAATACTACTAGTAGCCATGGTACTTTAGTTTTAAGTGATATGGCTGGACATGTTCAGGATCAATTTGTTGGGACTGCACCAGACGCTTCTTATTATTTGTTTATTACAGAAGATGCACCTAACGAAAACCCGGTTGAAGAAAGTTATTGGGTTGAAGCAGCAGAAAGAGCGGATAGTTTGGGTGTAAACGTTATCAACACGTCTTTAGGTTATACTACGTTTGATAATCCTAATTATAATTACTCAACCTCTGATATGGATGGCAACACTGCATTCATTTCAAGAGGTGCTAACATTGCTTTTGAAAAGGGGATGCTTTTAGTTAATTCTGCCGGTAATTCAGGTAATAGTAGTTGGGGAATTGTGGGTGCTCCAGCTGATGCTTCAGGAGTTCTCTCTGTTGGAGCTGTTGATGCCAATGGAAACTATGCATCTTTTAGTTCTCGAGGAGATGGAACACAACCAAGCCAAAAACCAGATGTAGTAGCCCAAGGTCAAGCAAGTTATGTTATTACACAAAATGATATAATTACAACGTCTAATGGCACATCTTTTAGTTCGCCTATTTTGGCAGGTGGAGTTGTTTGTTTATGGCAAGCATTACCTACCTTAACTA
This sequence comes from uncultured Flavobacteriaceae bacterium, assembly GCA_964440415.1. Lineage (GTDB taxonomy): Bacteria > Bacteroidota > Bacteroidia > Flavobacteriales > Flavobacteriaceae > Site-B1. The sequence continues at coordinate 11,222 of CAYTSL010000026.1, read as the reverse complement.
ACTCTCAAATTATGCAATTGGTTAGAGAATCTGCATCACAATACAATAATCCAGATAATTTGTTGGGTCATGGAATTCCTAATTTACAAATGGCTTTGTCAAATGGTCTGTCTCTACTAGATTTTGAGGATCCGGAATTAGTCCTTAAAATATATCCAAATCCAGTTTCAGATGAGATTTTTTTAAGTGTTCCTGATGATAAGAAGGTATCGATTAATATTTTTGATATACTTGGAAAACTTGTAGTTGATAGTTACTATGATAATATAAAAAATAGTGTCAATGTGTCTACCTTATCAAAAGGCATATATATAGCAAAACTGCAGTCGGGAAACCAATCAAATACAATAAAGCTCATAAAAGAGTAAATGAAGAATAGAATAACACAATTATTCCAAATTAAATACCCAATTATTCAAGCAGGTATGGTATGGAATAGTGGTTGGCGATTGGCTTCGGCAGCTAGTAATAGTGGGATTCTTGGGTTAATTGGAGCAGGTTCAATGTATCCTGAAGTACTAAAAGAACACATTCAAAAATGTAAACAAGCAACAGATAAACCTTTTGGTGTTAACGTTCCAATGTTATATCCTAATATTAAAGAGATCATGGATATTATAGTGGATGAAGGAGTAAAAATTGTTTTTACATCTGCAGGTAATCCTAAAACTTGGACTAATTGGCTTAAAACAAAAGGGATTACTGTAGTACATGTTGTTAGTAGTGTAAAATTTGCTCTAAAAGCCCAAGAAGCTGGTGTAGATGCTGTTGTAGCCGAGGGATTTGAAGCTGGTGGGCACAATGGCAGAGAAGAAACAACAACGTTTACCTTAATTCCGATGGTCAGAGAAAAATTAGACATACCTATAATAGCAGCTGGTGGTATTGCGACAGGTAGAGCCATGTTAGCAGCCATGATATTGGGCGCTGAAGGTGTTCAAATAGGAAGTCGATTTGCGGCAAGTGAAGAATCTTCTTCTCATCAAGCATTTAAGCAAGCAATTGTTGAAGCTAAAGAAGGTGACACTCAATTAACATTAAAAGAATTAGCTCCGGTGAGGTTGATTAAGAATAAATTTTTTGAAGAGGTTCAGGAATTGTATAAAAAAGGACCTACCATTGAGGAGTTAAAAGCATTGTTGGGTAGAGCAAGAGCCAAAAAAGGCATGTTCGAGGGTGATATGGATGGTGGTGAACTGGAAATTGGACAAATAGCTGGATTAATTCATGATATAAAACCGGTTGTGCAAATTGTTGAAAATTTATTATATGAATTTGAAGAGGCAAAAAAAGAATTGAAAAATCTGTAAACAAAAAAAGAGGAAACTAATTTCCTCTTTTTGTTTGAACCCTTTAGCGTTTAAAGATTATAATTCCCTCAAAATATAATAATAGCCAAAAAGCTTCTAATAATATTAAGTACTTACATTAAGAAACATGTAAGAATTAATGTAGCACTAAAGTAATATTTTAATGCATTATAAATCAACTTGGCAATTATTGTTTATTAACATCTTATCAACTAATTGATTAACATGTTTTAAATTGCCTTTTTTCAATATAGTTGACATCTAAACAGTCTTATTTTTAAATAATAATTATCTATTTTTTTTATAAATAATGTTTAGAATGAGACCTAATATTATCATCATTATGCCTACAATACTCCAAACATCATAGATTTCTTGCAACAAAAGGATTCCTATGATCACAGAAAAGATCACTTCTATATATTTTAATGGTGCTATAATATTTACGGTTCCTATTTGAAAAGCTTTAGTCATATAAAGCTGACCGAAAAAGCCGTATAACCCCATACTAAATAACGGTAACCAATCTTCTTTAAGTGGTGTTTTCCAGCTAATTATTGAGAGTATTCCACCAACTATAGTGCAAAAAACCATGAAATAATTGACCACAATTATAGGATGCTCAGTAGTGCCAATTTTATTTAATACGATGTACACCAATCCTCCAAAAAATGCAGAACCTAATATTAAAACAAGACCTAAAGAATTTATCTGGATATTGGAAAATTTGAGGATAAAAACTCCACTAAATGCAATAATTAAGAAAAACCATTGAACAGGAATTATTTTTTCTTTTAGCAAATAAATTGCTAAAATAGCTCCAAAGAAAGGAGATAGGTACCTCAAAGTCACAGCTGTTCCAACGGGCAAGTATTTTAAGGACATGAAAAATAACGACATGGACATGAATCCAACAAAACTTCGTAGAAGTAGTAATTTTTTGTTATTTCCAAAGAAAGGGAGTTTGTGATAAATTATAAAACCAGTTGTAAAAAATAAAGATCCTAGAGATCTAAAAAAAACCAATTGATAAGTATCATAATACATCAATTTTTTTACTGTAACATTCAAAAGTGTAAAAGCAAATGTGCTTAATAGCATATAAAAAATTGCTTTTTTAATCATTTTTGATGAATTGGTTTTAAGCGATTAAATTAGTCAAAATTAATTATCAATATAGAAGAAGATAGATTAAATAAAAATTAATTTCCTTCATATATTTCTATAATCTTTAATTGTAAAAACTAAAACCTAAACATTACTTTAGCAAAATGCTTTTGAGTAACTACACAAGAGAATTTAAATACAATTGGCAACTAGCAGCACCTGTAATGCTCGGTATGCTTGGTCATACTTTTGTAGGTTTTGTAGATAATATAATGGTTGGTCAATTGGGTACTGCTGAATTAGCTGCAGTATCACTGGGTAATAGTTTCATGTATATTGCTATGTCAATTGGTATTGGTTTTTCAATTGCTATAACACCCTTGATCGCAGAGGCTGATGGTGAAGGTGATTTCCATAAAGGCAAATCAGCGTTCAAACATGGGTTGTTTTTATGTACAATTGTTGGCGTTTCAGTTTTTTTTCTTGTTATGGCTTGTATACCGCTAATGCATTATATGGATCAACCCATGGAAGTTGTGAAACTGGCGGTTCCTTATTTAAAGTATGTAGCTATTTCATTAATTCCTCTAGTTATTTTTCAGGGATTTAAACAGTTTAGTGATGGCATGTCAATGACTAAATATCCAATGTATGCCACACTAATAGCAAATGTTTTGAATGTTATTCTTAATTATGTTCTCATTTTTGGTAAGTTTGGATTTCCTCAACTAGGGATTGTGGGTGCTGCATATGGTACATTAATTTCCAGAATAGTAATGGTACTGTTCTTATGGTACATTTTAAATAAAAATGGTAAAACTCAAGCTTATCTTCATAATATTAAAATCTTTGTATTGAACAGATTAATGTTAAAGAAACTAATTAATCTGGGAGCTCCAAGTGCTATGCAGATGTTTTTTGAAATAGCCATTTTTACGGCTGCTATTTGGCTTAGTGGGCTTCTTGGTAAAAATCCCCAAGCGGCTAATCAAATTGCTATAAATTTGGCTTCTATGACCTTTATGGTTGCTATTGGTTTAAGTGTGGCATCTATGATTAGGGTAGGGAATCAAAAAGGACTAAAAAATTATGTAGAATTACGTAGGATCGCATTTTCAATTTTTCTTCTAGCTGCTATTTTGGCAAGCTTGTTTTGCATTATGTTTTTTGTCTTACACAATCATTTACCAAAGTTATATTTAGATTTGGATGATCTTAACAATTTAGTTGATAACACAGAGGTTGTGGCCATTGCATCAAAACTCTTAATTTTAGCTGCAATTTTTCAATTAAGTGATAGTATGCAAGTTGTCATTTTAGGAGCATTAAGAGGTTTGCAGGATGTAAAAATACCAACTATTATTACATTTATAGCGTATTGGATTATTGGTTTTCCAATCAGTTATTTTTTTGGCAAAGAAGAAGCTTATGGCAGTATGGGTATTTGGTTAGGGCTTTTAGCTGGGTTGACCTCTGCTGCAATAATGTTGTATATTAGATTTAATTATTTAACAAAGAGATTAATACGAACAGAACATGGAACTACCTAAATTCTTATTAGGCGATAATACAGATTACCAAAACTCGATTTTCGTTATTCATACAGAATATCCTCGATTTATAATTAATTTGGAAAATGATGAGGTAGAATGGTTAGAAGACTTTGACCAAAACGATCAAAAAGAGTTGGAAATAGAAACTGAAAATTTAGTAAAACAAGCCACAGAGTTTTACGATAGAGAAGTATTGCGTTACGATGAATAGCTTATGATTGATCAATTACTACATTACGATAGAGAACTGTTTTTGTTTTTGAATGGTTTAGGAACTGTTTCATGGGATGGTTTCTGGATTGCCTATACTACTAAATTTAATTGGATTCCATTTTATGCAATTTTATTGTATTTGATTTTTAAGAATTTAGATAAGAAAACGTTTATTTTCTCATTGTTTGTCATAACTTTAATGATAGTATTCACAGATCAAATAACCAATTTGTTTAAGGATGGTTTTGAAAGGCTAAGGCCTTGTTACGATGAAGATACAAAAGGACTTATGCGTCTTGTAAAAGATAGTTGCGGTGGTAAATTTGGCTATTTTTCTGGACACGCTGCCAATTCAATGGCCGTAGCGGTATTTGCAGGATTAATCTTAAGGAACAAGTATAAATATTTAGTTTTTCTGATGCTATTTTGGGCTGCACTAATGGCCTATAGCAGGATTTACATTGGAGTTCATTTTCCGTTGGACGCTTTAAGTGGAATGATATTCGGAGCCTTTTCAGGATTTATTTTTTATAAACTGATAAAATATCTCCAGAAAAAGTTTACTTCTTCGTAAGAATATAATAATCTGTTTTTAATCTGTCTTTATAATTCTTTTTTCCTTCAGCCATTGGGTTAAGGTCAAAAGTCGACTGATATTCAATTTCGTAGTCACTAAATTTATGTTGCACGGTTTGTTCTGTTTTGAATTTTGTTAACAGTCCAAAGGTTTCATATTTTGTAGTGTTTTCATCAATCGGTCTAATTTTTTTACCAAAGTCCCAGATCATTTCTGGTGAAATATATCCTAAACTGTACATAACCATATTGGTAGGATTGGCTTCTATTGATTTAATAGATCTGTAATTATCATTTTTCAACAATGCCTTTGATAGAGGTAAAGCAGTCATTAAAAATAATCCGAAGAACATAACAGTTAAGTAGAACACATACCGGAAGTTCTTTTTTATCAAAAAAAACAAAATGCAAAATCCCAAAGTAAATAAAGATATCGATGCAAGTAAATAATTGGAAAACATGCCTTTTAAATCTTCACCCAAAAAGAAATAAACTATAAACGGGAAGGATAAACCTATAAATGCTATTAATCCGAAATTGAAATAAACAGGAATGGATTCATACTTGTTTTTAATATTTTTAAATTCTTTAATTAGATATTCTATATAAAATCCAGTATTAATAGCTAAAGGAATCAACACAGGCATTAAATATCTAGATTTTTTTTCAGGAATAATAGAAAGTAGTATCAACGAAATAAATACCCATAATATACTGAATGTGTAAGCTTGCTTGTTGCATACTTTGTTTTTTACGTAGGGATATAATAAACTAATAAATGCAGGAATAGTCCAAATTCCACTTTGTGTAAAGAAGCTCCAGTAATAATAAAGGGGTCTAACATTGTAGCTGGTCCAATTTCCAGTTTCTTTTTTTGTGATCTCCAAGAAGGATTCAGGGTCCGAAATTCTAACATATAAAAACCACCAGCCTCCAAGTATTAATGCAAGAAGAATAACCCAAAATATGTGTATTAGGTTCTTCTTTGTGAACTTGTAAACTATTCCATGAGCTATTATAAAAGGCAAAAATAAAGCATAAAATGAAACGGGACCTTTGCTTAAAAGAGAAAATCCCATAAATAAAGCAGCCAACATAAAATTTAAATAGTTGAAACCTCTTTTGAAAATTAACGTTAGAAAATAAATACCAATCAGCATAAATGCATGATTGTATATATCCCATGGTGCTTCAATAATAATTCCTATAACATAAAAAGAAGTAATCACAATTAATGCGTTGATAAAACTATGCTTCTTTTTATTCAACAGGTTTAAGGATAGCAAGTATGTAAAAATTCCGGTTAGAATTATCATAATTAAAGAAGGCAGGCGAAGAGCAAAAACACTTTTAAAACCGGTTAAATATCCAAACACGGCAGTAATCCAAGTAGGTAAAGGAGGTTTTTGATAACGTGGTTCCCCATTTAATGTGGTGAGAATCCAGTTACCTTCATTTACCATCTCTCTAGCAGTAATAAAATTACGAGCTTCCATAATGGTAACATTAATTGTATCCAAATTTGGTAAAAGTATAATCAGAACAAAAACGCAAATAGAAACTATAGGATATTTTTCAAAAACTCTATCCATGCTTTTTCAACAAGATTAAATTTCTAATATATACGGTAGCACCCAAAATATGACCTGCAAATAAAACTGGATCTTTTCTTATGATGGCATAGGATAAAATCAAAAGTGATCCTATTAGACTAAGCAACCAAAACCCAAATGGTAAACTAGATTCTTTTTTCTTTTCTGAATATAACCATTGATATACAAATCTGAATGTAAACACCACTTGAGAAACAATTCCTAAAATTAATAGCCATAGAGGAATTGCTTCATTTCTGAATAAATTATCAACGTCAATAACATTGTTGTTGAAGTAATATACTCCGATCAATACAGGAAATACAAATAAAAACCATTGTATCAATTTAGGAAGTTTATTCCATTGATTTTGTAATTGTAAATTACGTATGTAAATGAAATAGGTCAAAATTTGCCCTAACATGATGGCAAAATCATCTCTTAAATAGCCATAAACAAATAATAAGAAAGATGCCATTAGGCTCAAAGACCAAAATAGAACTGGTGTAGTTACCTTTTTTTGCTTTTCAGATGTAAGCCATTGTACTATTAATCTTGAAGAAAATAGAATTTGAGCTAAAAACCCAATGCTGTATATTAACCAGTTACTCATTCACTTTTTTTATCAACTTCATAGTTAATGTACTTTTTCTTCATCCAAAGATAGGCGAAGCAATCCATTAATGGTCCTAATAACCTATTCCAAAGTCCAAATTTACCTACACCAGCAACTCGAGGAAAATGTTGAACAGGAATTTGATTTATTTTGCCATTCTGAAGCAAGATCATTGCTGGTAAAAACCTGTGTAATCCTTTAAACATAGGAATTCGTTTAGCATATTCGGATTTAATGACCTTTAGAGGACAACCCGTATCATCCATTCCGTCATGTGTAAAACTGCGCCTGATTCCATTAGCAATTTTTGAGGACATATTTTTAACAAATCTATCTTTTCTATTTGCCCTTACGCCCGTAACTAGATCATAATCCTCTATCTCATTTAAAAGTAAATTAAAATCTTCTGGTGTGGTTTGAAGATCAGAATCAATATACCCTACTAATTCGGTATCCACAGCATCAAAACCAGCTTTTATCGCTGCACTTAATCCTCTGTTTTCTTTGAAACTTATAAAACTGAAGGTTTTGTTTCTATTGCATATTTTATCTATTAGTGCCTGACTATCATCTTTCGAACCATCATTTATAAATAGAAATTTAGTAGGGAATTTTGCAATTTTTAAGTAGTCATTAAGTTCTTTCTCAACTCGAAGTAAATTATCTTCCTCGTTAAAGACAGGAATAATAATTGTAAACTTAAATTTCATTTAGTTAGTTTTAATTTGTGCAAAAGTATTCATTTTTTAAGAGATGGCTTCTAATAATAGACTACCCATGTTCCAAAGTCTTTTTTATTGTTAAAGCTTGGTTCTATGAACTTTATATATTTTTTAAATTGATCTCCTTTTCTGACGATCAAGACAGATTTTTCATCTAGTAGTTTCTTTGTCATTAATTTACCTTCATCTGTCCGAATATCGATTAAGTTTTCTGCCAATTTAAGTCCGTTTCAAATTGTGTTTCTCTTTGCACTGTATTTTGTCCATTATTCAATGTAATGATATTTTTATCAGAATAAAATTCAGTAGAGGCTAATATAGAAAAAGCTCGTAAATTATTGGGTTATTAACAAAAGACTACATTAATTGAGAAAGTAGAAAAGCAAGTTGAATGGTTTAAGGAGAATTTTTTATAATTCATTTAAGACCTAGTAAATAGTCTGCAGCGGCAAAAGGTGTGGTTTTGTTAGATTCAATTAATTTCAGTTGTTTATTTAGTTCACTTTTAACTTTTGCGTGATTAAAAAATTCATTCTTTAATTGTTCTTCAATGGTTTGAATCAACCAAAACTTATTTTGTTCCTGCCTTTTGGATATTAAATACTTATTTTTTTTGGTTAATTCAAGGTATTCTAAAATCATATTCCAGATTGCATCTACGCCTTCATTTTTCAAAGCACTGCATAATATGACTTTAGGTTGCCAATTCGATTCTTTTTCAGGATAAAAATGAAGAGCTCTATTGAATTCAACTTTAGCTAATTTGGCTCTTTTCAAGTTATCTCCATCGGCTTTGTTTATGGCAATTGCATCTGCCAATTCAATAATGCCTCTTTTTATACCTTGAAGTTCATCACCAGCTCCAGCTAATTTTAGCAATAAGAAGAAATCCACCATACTATGTACAGCTGTTTCACTTTGGCCTACGCCAACAGTTTCTATAATGATCGTATCAAATCCAGCCGCCTCACAAAGAATGATTGTTTCACGAGTCTTTCTTGCTACTCCACCAAGCGATTCTCCTGAAGGTGAGGGACGTATAAAAGCATTTTTATCCTTGACCAGTTCTTCCATTCTGGTTTTATCTCCAAGAATACTGCCTTTATTGAGTGAACTACTCGGGTCAACCGCTAAAACCGCTACTTTTTTCCTTTGATTGGTTAAATTCTTTCCAAAAGCTTCAATAAAAGTACTCTTACCCACTCCTGGAACACCAGTTATACCTATTCTAACCGAGTTGTTAGCATGTGGCAAACATTGTTTTATTACCTGATTTGCTTTTTCTAAATGAGTTGGGTTTTTACTTTCTATTAAGGTAATAGCTCTGCTTAATGTAGTAATGTTTCCCTTTAGGATGCCATTAACTAATTCATCAACTGTTAGTTGTGCCTTTCTTTTTTTCTGAATTTTAGAAATAGATGATTTATTGGTAATTTCTGGATTTTCGATTCCATCCATTTCCTGTAATGCACTTTTATGTTTTGTTGGTTTTGTCAAGTTAGTATCAAATATTTATTAAAAGTAATAAATATGATTGTTAAACTGACACTTTTGATTTGGCTAATTTTTTACCAATTAAAAAGCCTAAAACAGCAAATAAAGCATCAGCAAAAAGAAACCATGTTTCTTTTGGTAATACAACAAGGTTATAAGCTGTTGCAGCAAGCATAAGAGCTCCTACAATATAACTAGGAATCATGCTTGATTTTGAAATTAGCCCTGCAACAAACATACCACATACTATCCCCATAAAATGTGCTATTACCACAAATATTTTTGATCCAATAGGAATTAGATGCATGTTGTTTTTTATCCATTCCATATCCATAGGATCAGATCCTTCAGGTAATGGAAATAAATTATGACCAATAAGTGATTCAAAAATATAAACAACTACAGAAGCTACAATAAAACCGATAATTGTTGCTAATACATTTCTCATAATAATTATTTATTAGTTATTAATTGAAAGGTAATAAAAAATCCTGAAGCGTTAACTTCAGGGTTTTTATAGTATTTCTAAATGATTTCTATTCATCTATCAAAACCCAATCTCCTTTAGCAATCAATGGTTCTGCTTGTTTGTATTTGAGGGTCCTGTTTTCTCCGCTCATTACGTGTTTAATTGTGACTCGATCGTTTCTTCCAATTTTTGGTCTATCTCTAACAATAGTTTCAACAACTTGTTGTTGCCTACCGGTATTACCAGCTGCTCGACTTTGTACAGAACGTTCGTCCATATTAGGTATTTCTTCTTTAGTTGTTTTTACTTTGTCTCTTTTTCTGGCTTTAGCTTCTTGAATTGTGTCTTGAGTTTCCTGAGGTAATTCACCTTTGAATAAGAATGAAATAACATCTTTATTAACATCTTCAATCATGGCTTTAAATAACTCAAATGCTTCAAACTTGTATATCAACAAAGGATCTTTCTGTTCGTGTACAGCCAATTGTACTGACTGTTTAAGTTCATCCATTTTACGCAAATGAGTTTTCCAAGCATCATCAACTATTGCTAGTGAAATATTCTTTTCAAAATCGGTTATTAATTGTTTACCCTGTGATTCATATGCTTTTTCTAAATCAGTGATTACTTGAAGGGTTTTTACCCCATCTGTAAATGGCACTACGATTCGTTTATATTGATCGCGTTGAGTTTCATATACATTCTTTACTACTGGGTATGCCAATTCCGCATTGCGTTCCATTTTTCCAACATAGTGATCAAAAGCTGCATGATAAATCTTACCAGCAATGTCTTGAATGGATAGTTTGCCAAAATCATCTTCTGATAATGGAGAACTCATGGAGAAGTAACGAATTAATTCAAATTCAAAATTCTTGAAATCATTTGCGTTTTTATTTCTTTCGGCAATAATTTCAGAGGTGTCATATATCATATTAGCTATGTCCACTCTTAAACGCTCACCAAACAAGGCATGATAGCGACGTTTATAAACTACTTCTCTTTGCGCATTCATAACATCGTCATATTCCAACAGTCTTTTACGAACACCAAAATTATTTTCTTCTACTTTTTTCTGGGCACGTTCAATAGATTTAGAAATCATAGAATGTTGAATGACTTCTCCTTCTTTTAAACCCATTCTATCCATCATTTTTGCAATTCGTTCGCTTCCAAACAATCGCATTAAATTATCTTCTAATGATACATAGAACTGTGAACTCCCTGGATCTCCTTGTCGACCAGCACGACCACGCAACTGTCTATCCACACGTCTTGAGTCATGACGTTCTGTCCCAACTATTGCTAATCCACCTGCTTTTTTAACCTCATCAGATAATTTGATATCAGTACCTCTACCTGCCATATTTGTTGCAATAGTAACCTGTCCAGATTGTCCTGCCTCTTCAACTATATCTGCTTCTTTTTTATGGAGTTTTGCATTTAATACATTATGTGGAACTTTTCTAATACTAAGCATTTTACTAAGAAGTTCACTAATTTCAACCGAAGTAGTACCAATAAGTATTGGTCTTCCTGCTCGTGAAAGATTTGTAACTTCATCTATAAC
>CAYTSL010000025.1:7355-14132 GCA_964440415.1 uncultured Flavobacteriaceae bacterium | reverse complement strand
GGTGAAGAGTCAACAGAAATAGAAGCAAAAAATATAATAATAGCAACTGGAAGTAAACCTTCAAATCTTCCATTTATAACTATTGATAAAGAGCGAGTTATAACTTCTACAGAGGCTTTAAAACTGAAAGAAATCCCGAAGCATATGATCATAATTGGTGGAGGCGTAATAGGTTTGGAATTGGGTCAGGTTTACAGACGTTTAGGATCTGAAGTTACCGTTGTAGAGTACATGGATCGTATAATTCCAACCATGGATTCTGGTCTTTCTAAAGAATTGAATAAAGTTTTCAAAAAGGCAAAGTTCAGTATGAATGTATCGCATAAAGTAAAATCTGTTGAGCGAAAAGGGAATGAAGTAATTGTAAAAGCAGACAATAAAAAAGGAGAAGAAGTTGAATTCAAGGGTGATTATTGTTTGGTTTCAGTTGGACGTCGTCCATATACAGACGGATTAAATGCTGAAGCAGCAGGAGTAAAACTAAATGATAGAGGACAGGTAGAGGTGAACGATCATTTACAAACAAGTGCTTCTAACATTTACGCGATTGGAGATGTTATTAAAGGAGCCATGTTAGCTCATAAGGCAGAAGAAGAAGGTGTATTTGTTGCAGAAACCATTGCTGGACAAAAACCACACATTGATTATAATTTAATTCCAGGTGTAGTTTACACATGGCCTGAAGTAGCGAGTGTTGGCAAATCAGAGGAAGAACTTAAAGAAGCAGGAGTTGAATACAAAGTTGGTCAATTTCCAATGCGAGCTTTGGGACGAAGTAGAGCCAGTATGGATCTGGACGGTTTTGTAAAAATATTAGCCGATAAAAATACAGATGAGATTCTTGGTGTACATATGATTGGGGCACGTGCTGCAGATATGATTGCTGAAGCTGTTGTTGCAATGGAATACAGAGCATCTGCAGAGGATGTGTCGAGAATGTCTCATGCACATCCAACATTTACTGAAGCCATCAAGGAAGCGGCTTTAGCTGCAACTGAAAATAGAGCTTTACATATATAATTTTAGGATAAAAAGAAAGAAAATGTCACACTGAGCTTGTCGAAGTGTCTAAAAAAGCGAACCCAACGTTTCGTTTTTTTATTCAAGTTAATTTATCTCAAAATCGGCATCAACCCAACTTTTTTCTATAAGATGTTCCATTTTTGATTCGTTTGCAGAATCATTAAGCTTATTATAAGCTAATTTTAGTCCATGATGTGCCCAACCATTTTTTGGTAGGCGTTCTAAATCTTCCTTATAAGTATCAATAGCCTCATTATACAATTCCGCTTTAATTTGAGCTACTCCTAAATGATGACGAATAGAAAAGAACCAATCTGGTGGTTCATTATAGTTTAAGGCATCTTCCATTGCTACTGCTTCTTTTAAAAGAATAATACTTGAATTATAATCTCCTTCAGAAGCCCATATTTCAGCTTCCAAAACTTTTGAAGCAATTAAAACTAAATCATAAACGGTATTAATTTCCCAAACAGTAATATCTTTAATACTTTCATCTTTGGCTAATCCTAACAGTTGAATTAATTCTTTTTTTGCTTTTGCTTGATCTCCTTTTCCTAAATGAGCCATACCTTCAGCGTAATGCTTTATTGCTTTCGGATATTTTAGGTCATAAGTCCTTAATTTCATATTAAGGATGTCGTCCCATTTTTTAAACTTAACAGCAACGTAATAAGGAATGGTATAATAGTGTTGTAAAGTTCCCCAACTTGGTTCTTTCATAATTTCTGGATGCACATGTTCAGAGACTTTGTTAGCACCAATCATTGCCCAATGGCTATTACCTTCTAAAGTTGCAGTAGCTGCCATAAAATGATAATTATGAGGATAATAGGATAGAGGGTATGCTCCTTGAGCGTGGCATTTAGTGACATACGTACTATCTGCTGCTACAGCTGCAATATTTGCTAAAGTACCTTTATGATATTCTCCGGTTCTAATATAAACATGCGATGGCATATGTAATAAATGTCCAGCACCAGGAACTAAACCATCATCAAAAACTTTGGCAGACATATTAGAGCGTTCAGGAGTATTAGACATTTCTACTGCATGAATATAAAAATGATGCGCACCAGGATGTTTCGGATTTTGTTTAATTAATTTTTCTAAAAGGGTGATAATCTCTGGTGTCCATTCTTTGGGTGAACCTTCTTTATCAAATAAATCCCAAGGATGTAAATTCATAATTGATTCTGCATATAAAGCACTTATTTCGGAATCTGTAGGATACTTTTCGTATAATGCTTTCATAGCTTTAGAGTAGTCAATATCCAACTGGCTTCTGTCTTCAGGAGGTTCTTTTGTATATCGTGTAGCCATAGCGTTAATAAATGCTTGTTCTTTTGGTGTTGCATTTACAGATAGTTTTTTAGCAGTTTGAATCGCTTTGTAAGCACGTTTGTAGTTGTCATCTTCCATTCCTGCATTGTAATTAGGACCAAGTACATAGGCATAACCAAAAAAGGTCATGGCACATTCTGGGTCAAGTTTTGTTGCATAATAAAAGGAACGTGCTGCTTCTGCATGATTAAATCCATAAGCCATTACCATACCTTGATTAAAGTAGCGTTGTACTAATGGGTTTTTAGTTGTAATAGGATAATTAATAGCATCAAATCCATCAAATAAAGGCGCTATATTGTCCTTTTTATACCATTCTGCATCTGTGATTTGAGGCACACAAACGTATTTTGATGATACTGTTTTTAAGTCTTTTTCTACTTTGGGTTGTTCTTTACAGGAAATTACAAACAGGAGAAGATAAGCGATTATTAAAAGTCTCTTTTTCATGTTTAAATTAGTTGATTGGTTTTTTAAAGATACAGAAAACAAATTTTCAATGCATAAGTAGCGAATTGGTTAGCTTTTTTTACTCTGAAATAATAATAAATTTAAAACAACTATTTAGATTTTCTAAAGTTGCTAACTTTGTAATAAATTTTTAAAATATGGAAGAATTAACCCTAACTACTCCAGCATTACTTTTTTCAGCGATATCTTTAATCATGCTTGCTTATACCAATAGGTTTTTAGCTTATGCAGCAGTTATTAGAAACTTACATGACAAATATCTTGAGAAAATGGATGAGTCATTGATTCAGCAGATTAGGAATTTAAAACTTCGACTTAATTTGACACGCTGGATGCAAATTTTTGGCATCACAAGTCTGCTGCTTTGTGTACTAACCATGTTTTTGATCTATATAGATCAGCATGTTGTGGCCATTTGGGTATTTGGTATTGCACTGGTTTTATTGATAGTTTCTTTAGCTCTTTTGATTAAAGAAATCCAAATTTCTGCAGAAGCACTAAAGCTTCATTTAAGTGATATTGAAAGTCATTTGAAGAAAAAATAAAATGTCATTATCTCATAGAATAATTAAGCAATCTTTTTAGGTTGCTTTTTTATTTCTAACTTTAAGGTATCCGGATAATAGCCTTATCCAATTTCAATTATTAAAAAATGAATTAATCAAAATGAGATTATTTAGAAAAATAAGATATGCATTAATTAAAGACGGAAACTTAAAACGATATATTCCCTATGCCATTGGAGAGATTCTTCTGGTCATGATTGGGATTTTACTGGCATTTCAAGTTAGTAAATGGTATGACAATAGTATTAAAAAGACTAATGAAATTAAATACTATCAAAATATAAAAGACCAGATTAATGAAGATAGATATTTGATTAATGAGCAGTTACATTATAATAATCGCTACAAAGATCAATTTAAATATGCGACTAAAATCATTGAAAATAATGATAGAAGTAAAATGGATACGCTTGGGATAATTGTTAGAAACCTCATTCAGTATTCAGATTTTGATAAGGAATCAAATATTTACGAAACTATGGTGAATAGTGGTGAAATAAAGCTTTTAAACAACCGAGAAATTATAGATTTATTAAGAATATTGGAAGAAAGGTATAGCTATTTAAACAGGATGGAAAACATTCATTATGATGCTGTCATGCAATATGCTGCTCCAGGCATGACTAGTACTATAAAATTGCAATCAGGTGAGATTATGAAACCGGATGAGATATATACCTTCCAATTTCAAAATCTTATTTTTTTATTAATCCGTGTAATGGAAGAAAAAACAGATACTTATACTAGTACAATTTACTATATAGATAGGACAGTAGAATTAATAGATAAAGAGCTCATTTCAAAATAATTAGGAGAATTATTTCTAATAGAAAATAATATTAAAATAAATGAAGATTAATTTTAAAGAAAGATTAAAAAAACTATATAAAAGCTCTTGGTTCATAACTATATTCGCCACTACTCTTGGCGTTCTATTAGCGTTCTATCTAAATAATTTGAGTTTTCAATCGAAAATAGAGGAACGCGTACAAATTTCAATTCAAAATATAACTTCTGAATTAATTAATATTAAGGAAGAACTAACTGATTCAGAAAATAATGATAGGCTAATTGGATTTCTTGTTAGCATAAGAGAAATTGATGATAAAATCCCTAACGAATTAATTACAACCGTTAGTTCTATGGATAAAATAAGAAACAATTATTCTGATTTTATGGTTTTAAAAGATTCCATTAGAATTAATAACAATAATTATAATTATACAATATCATATAAATTCAATTTAGTTCTAGAAGATCTTAATTACATAGCTTGGGAAGCATTTAAAATGAGTGATATTACGAATGAATTAGACTATAGTTGTTTACAAGATTTGGTTAAAATTTATTCGCTTCAAGAAATTTATATAATTGAGCAACAGAAATTACTGGATTATTTCGTTAAAGCTGAACATAATAAATTATTAATCGCATTACAATTAACGCAGCAGCTTAAATCCCAACTTTTAATTGCTACCGAAGAAGGACTAGAAAAAATTAACCAGTGTAATTAGAAAATGTTTTAAAATACTTTACAAAGGAAAAACTACCTGAGATCATGAAACAAATAGAAACCGAAATATTAATTAATGCTAAGCCAGATAAAGTTTGGCAAGTACTAACAGATTTTGAAAGTCATTCGAAATGGAATCCATTTATTAAATCAATTTCTGGTGAGAAAAAGGTAGGCGAAAAATTAATTGTACAACTGCAACCACCAGAGGGTAAGGGAATGACATTTACACCTGATGTTTTAGCTTTTAGTGAGAATAAAGAATTTCGGTGGAAAGGTAAATTGCTTTTTAAAGGCATATTTGATGGAGAACATTATTTTAAGCTAATTGGCACCACAAAGAACCAGACAAAATTTGTACATGGTGAGAAATTTAGTGGAATCTTAATACCATTAATGGGTAAAGTTCTGGAGAATACCAAAAAGGGTTTCGAGATTATGAATGAAGCTTTAAAAACAGAATGTGAGAAAGAATAATTACGATTTAGATTAAAATTATTTTTTCTTATTCCTCTTATTATAATTCTTATCACCTTTGGTTTTAGGTTTCTTGTATTTTGCAGCAATCTTAAATTTATATGAACCACCTAAATTTTCCTTTAGATTCTTTTCAGATTTTTCATGAAATGCTGGTCCAGGAGCATCTTCGTCACGTCGTTTTAACGGATTGTACCGCTCTTTTAATTGTGGGCGTTCTTCCTCAATTAATTCTTTGGAGATTTCAACAATATGCGGAATGTCTAATACAGGAATTTCCATGTGCATCAAACTTTCAATCTCATTAACATATTCCTGTTCCTTTTCAGTAGAAAATAAAATGGTATGTCCTTCACGTTCTGCACGACCTGTTCTACCAATTCTATGCATATAATTTTCCGGGAAAGTTGGTGTATCAAAATTAATTACATGTGAAATGTTTTCAATATCTAAACCACGAGCCATCACATCAGTAGCAACTAAAATTCTATTGTTTCCACTTCTGAATTGTTCAATACTACGTAGTCTGTAATTCTGTGTTTTATTGGAGTGTATTACGCAAGTTTCATCCCCAAATAGCTCTTCTAATTTGTCGAATAATCGATCCGCCATTCGTTTATGAGCTACAAAAACCAGCACTTTGTTATATATATCTTTGTCTCTCAACAAATGCTCCAATAAATTCACTTTTGTATAAAAATTAGGAACATTATAACGCTCTTGAGCAATATTATCTAAAGGTGTACCAGATATGGCAACAGATACATGCTCCGGATTGAAAAAGAAATCATTTATTAAGTCGTCAACATCTTCAGTCATTGTTGCTGAAAACATGATATTCTGTCTTCTTTCCGGTAGGATATCGAATATATTTATTAGTTGATGTCTAAATCCTAAATCTAGCATTACATCCACCTCGTCAATTACTAGTTTCTGGATAGATTTTAACTTAAGGGTTCTGCTAACTGCCAGATCATATAATCTCCCTGGCGTTGCTACAATAATGTCCAAACCTTGAGCAACCGCTTGTTTTTGAGGATTAATATTTGTTCCGCCATAAACACCCAAAACCCTTACATTAATATATTTGGCAAGCTTTTCTATTTCCTCTACTACTTGAATAACCAATTCTCTTGTTGGTACCAAAACTAATACACGAGGATTATCCTGTGTTGAATAAGGTAAATTGCGTAAAATGGGCATCATGTAGGCAAAGGTCTTACCAGTACCTGTTTGTGCAATTCCAACAACATCTTTACCTGAACTTACCACATTAAAAGCTTGATCCTGAATTGGAGTAGGAGTATTAAACCCTAAATCTTCCAGGGCATTTAAAAGTTGTTTTGATAAATTTAAATCGTTAAAGGTCAATGAATTTGCTTTTTT
>CAYTSL010000025.1:0-7255 GCA_964440415.1 uncultured Flavobacteriaceae bacterium | reverse complement strand
GTAATTTGCAGGCAACTTTTTTTCATTGAGAACCAAAGAAATACATACAATAAGTGATGTTAAATTGCTTAAAGAGCAGCTCTTACAATGGAGCCAACAATTTGATGATGTAGTTTGGTTGGATTCTAATAATTACCATCAAAAACACGCTAAATACGATGCAGTTTTAGCTGTTGATGCTTTCACAAGCATACAAACCGATTATCATGATGCCTTTGATAAACTAAAGGAATACCAAACGGTAACCAAGGATTGGATATTTGGTTATTTATCTTATGATCTTAAAAATGATGTTGAAGAATTACACTCAAATAACTTTGATAGACTGGTTTTTCCCGACTTATATTTTTTTCAACCAAAGAAGCTGTTTTTAATTAAAGGGAATACACTTATTATCAAATATTTAAAAATGGTTGATGACGAATTAAAGGACGATCTAAAATGTATAAAAAAGGAATTGGATTGTCACCTCGAGCACAGTCGAGAGGTCTTAAATAATCCCGTAAAAATCAAGCTCCGAATTCATAAAGACGAATATTTTGATAAGATAAATAAGATGTTGGCTCATATCCAAAGAGGAGATATTTATGAAGCCAATTTTTGTCAGGAATTCTATTCAGAAGATGTGTCAATTAATCCATTGGACACCTATAACCATTTAAATAGTATTTCGAACCCTCCATTTGCTACATTCCTCAAGTTGAATGATAAGTTTTTATTGTCTGCATCACCTGAGCGATATATCAAGAAAAAAGGCAGAAAGATAATTTCCCAACCCATAAAAGGAACGGCAAAGCGTGCACTCAACCGAGCAGAAGATGCTTTATTAATGGAGCAACTTAAAAATGATGAGAAAGAGAGAAGCGAGAATATTATGATTGTAGATCTGGTGCGTAACGACCTTTCTAAAACAGCGACAAAAAGCAGTGTAAAAGTCAAGGAGTTATGCAAGGTTTATTCTTTTGATCAGGTTCATCAAATGATATCAACCGTTATTTCTAAAATAAAAAAAGATATAGATCCTGTTGATGTAATTAAGACCACATTCCCAATGGGAAGCATGACAGGAGCACCAAAAATTTCAGCCATGAAAATTATTGAAGAACTTGAAGAAACCAAACGTGGCGTTTATTCTGGAGCAGTAGGTTATTTTACACCAAAAGGAAACTTCGATTTTAGTGTCATAATAAGAAGTATTCTGTACAACCAGACCAATAGGTATGTGTCTTACTCTGTTGGTGGTGCTATTACAGCTAAAAGTAATCCGTTACAGGAATACGAAGAGTGTTTGATAAAAGCCAAAGCTATGCGAGAAGCACTAGAGAATTAATCTAACCTATATGATTCCTAAAACTTTTTTTAACAGCGGTAAATATTTTTTCTACATGCTCTACAGTCATATGTTTCACCTTGGCTATTTCTTCAAATCTTAAGTTACCAAATGCATAAAGATCAATTATATCTGCAGCCATGATCGGCAACCAACGGTATAGGCCTCCAATCAGGTTTTTAGATTTTATGGATGCCAAATCCTCAACTTCAAAGGCACTTAAAACACTAGAGTCGCTGTCATCGTAAACAAAGACATGCTCACTATTGTCTTGCATATATGAAATATCGTTAAGTTCTGTATTCAGAATTAAGTCCAAATCGGCGTCAATAGTATAATCCTCTTTTAGTTTTTCAAGCTCTTCTTCTAGAATTTTGCTAGTACTAATCGTGTTTTTATGAAACGCCTCATTTTTGAATAGTTCCTCAAGATCCCTGTCAATAATTGCAAACAATTTCAATTTTATTTCCATGGCACTTGCATCAATGTCAAAACCATCTTCATATAATTTAACAATACCATCGTCAATGATACCATTGGAGAAATACATGTTTTTAGGCAAAATACGAGTGGATTCTGCTATATATAGTCTGTGTTTTACATAGGGATGCAAATGCTGTATTGAAGCTAGAACTTTTTTATCAAATTCTGATTTTGTCTGTTTGTCGTGATTTTTTTGTAGTGAACTCATGGTCAAAATATTTATCATTATCATTTCTAAAGTTAGTAAATCGTAGATATTATAATATGACAAAAATCATAAGTAACAATGAATTTCACATGATTGTTTCCCGTGTTCAAAATTGTATATTTACCACGTGTTTGATCAATTTAAAAGTCACATAAATGATAAGCTTTCCTTTTTATTTGAAGGGAGGATACTTGTTGCAATTTCGGGAGGAGTTGATAGTGTTGTATTAACACATTTTTGTCATGCACTAAAAATTGATTTTGCCCTGGCACATTGTAATTTTAATTTACGAGGTGAAGAAAGTGATGCAGATGAATCTTTTGTATATGAGCTTGCAAAAGAATTGGATCTAGAAGTGTTTATTGAAAGTTTTGATACTGATAATTATGCTAAACTTAATAAGTTATCTGTTCAAATGGCAGCTCGTGATTTGAGGTATACTTGGTTTAATGAAATGGCAGAGCAACTCAAGTTTGATTATATTCTTACTGCTCATCAAGCTGATGATGATTTAGAAACGTTTCTCATTAACCTATCAAGGGGAACCGGTTTAGACGGATTGACTGGAATCCCTGAAATCAATGATAATATCGTAAGACCATTATTGTCTTTTTCTAGGGATGAAATTTTACACTATGCGCAATCTAATAGACTTAAATGGAGAGAGGATAGCAGCAATGAATCGACTAAATATTTGCGTAATAAATTTCGATTGGAAGTCATTCCTAAATTAAAAGACACAAATCTTCAATTTTTACAAAATTTTAAACGGACTCTGAATTTCCTTAACAGCTCAAGAATGATTATTGATGATAAAATTGATGAAATTTCGGAAGACGTTATAACTGAAGTTTTAGAAAAGCAGATTCACTTTAATATTCAACAAATTAAAGACCTGTCTAATCCAAAAGCCTATTTATATGAATTATTTAAAGAATATGGATTTACGGAGTGGAATGACATTGAAGACCTATTGGATGCTCAAGCGGGAAAGTATGTAATTTCAAAAACGCATAGACTTTTAAAAGACCGAACTGTATTAATATTAAGTGAAAGGATTTCAGACGATCAGGAATTGATCCTAATAAATGAAAATTTACAGCAATTAGATACACCTGTTGGACGTTTATCATTTGAGGAACCAGAATCTTTTACAAAGGATTATAATAGCATTCATGTAGATAAAGATTTGTTAAAGTTTCCTTTAATCTTAAGGAAAAGGCAAGAAGGAGATTACTTTTATCCCTTTGGTCTGGAAGGCAGGAAGAAATTAAGTAAGTTTTTTAAAGATGAAAAACTATCTTTGCTTGCCAAAGAAAATACTTGGTTGTTATGTTCTGAAAAGGATATAATTTGGGTGGTGAATCATAGACTAGACGATCGTTTCAAAGTAACACCAAGAACCAAAAACATATTAAAGATATCAGTAAAAGAATGAAGAATTTTTTAATTGTAATTATAGCATTTTTATCATTTTTTAATTCCTTTTCTCAAATTCAACCCGTTAAATGGGAAATTGAAACGGAGAAAATTTCAGATACTGAATATAATCTTATTTATAAGGCATCTATTGACGAATTCTGGCATTTGTACTCTCAAAATCTACCAGAAGGAGGAGCTATACCAACAGAGTTCATCTATGATTCCATTCAGAGCACACAACAGTTCAAGTTAATAGGAAAAGCTGTTGAAAGCGAAAGTATTACAAAGTTCGATAAAGTTTTTGAAATGGATCTGACCTATTTTGATGGAGATGCAACCTTTACTCAAAAAATTGAAATGATCAATCCAGATCTAGAGAAGATCGAAAGTGAAATATCCTTTCAAGCATGTGATGACCAACTCTGCATTTTTGATAGTGAAATAGTAACCTTTGATTTAACAAACTCTATTTCCAGTTTAAGCAGTTCAGGAGGAATTTCTGAAATAGATGAACGGAGTAAAGCATTGGCTGCTAAGTTAAATTTGAATATCACAGGATGGGATAAGTATGAAGTTGAAGAAGTAAAGGAGAAAAGTAATTTCTCTATATTTATTTTAGGCTTTTTTGGAGGACTAATCGCTTTATTAACACCATGTGTGTTTCCTATGATTCCTCTAACAGTATCCTTTTTTACAAAAAGTGCAAACAATTCTAAAAAGGGAGTAAGGGATTCCATTCTTTATGGATTCTTTATCTTTTTGATATATGTAATATTGAGTTTGCCGTTCCATTTATTGGATTCTTTGGATCCCGAAATTCTGAACAACATTTCAACAAACGTCACATTGAATATAATTTTCTTTGCCATATTTATTGCGTTTGCAATTTCCTTTTTTGGATATTTTGAATTGACTTTACCTTCTTCTTGGAGCAATGCTCTGGATAGTAAAGCCAATACAATTGGTGGTTGGATAGGTGTGTTTTTTATGGCTTTGACTTTGGCCATTGTTTCTTTTTCATGTACTGGTCCAATTTTAGGAACCTTATTAGGTAGTTCTTTAACTTCTGATGCTGGTGCAACCCAATTAACAATGGGCATGAGTGGATTTGGTTTGGCTTTAGCACTTCCTTTTTCATTATTTGCTATGTTTCCAAAATGGTTAAATTCTTTACCTAAATCTGGTGGCTGGTTAAATACAGTGAAGGTTGTTTTAGGATTTATAGAATTAGCTCTAGCATTAAAATTCTTGTCAAATGCAGATTTGGTTGAACATTGGGGACTTTTAAAACGTGAAGTTTTTATTGGACTTTGGATTATTATAGGACTTGGTCTGTTCTTGTATTTAGTCGGAGTTATAAAATTTCCGCATGATGGCCCTTTAAAGAAAATAAATTTCAGTCGATGGTCCTTTGCATTTCTAGTATTAGCATTTGTAGTGTATTTAATTCCAGGATTGACGAATACCAAATATGCTAACTTAAAACTGTTAAGTGGTTTTCCTCCACCTTTACCATATAGTCTTTATGAAAAGGATTCCGAATGTCCTCTAGGGTTAAACTGTTATAAGGATTTAAGTGAAGGGGTTGCAGCGGCGAAAGAACAAGGGAAACCAATTATGTTGGATTTTACTGGTTGGGCTTGCGTGAATTGTAGAAAGATGGAGGAACAGGTTTGGAGCAAAGACAAAGTCTATAGTATTTTGAATGATGATTATGTAATAATTTCATTATATGTTGATGACCGAAGAGAACTTCTAAAAGATGAACAATTTAAATACTTAAAGGCTAACGGAAGCATAAAAAACATTAAGTCTATTGGTGATAAATGGGCTACACTTCAAACATTAAATTTTCAAAATAATTCGCAACCCTATTATGTTTTATTGAACCATGATATGGAATTGTTAAATTTTCCTGCAGCTTATGTTCCAGATGCAGATGAGTATTCTAGTTGGCTTAAATCAGGATTGGATAATTTCAAGGAATAATTCATGCCAATAGTTCAATCAAATTACCATCCTAAATTTCTATTTAATAGTGGGCAATTCTCAACAATTTATTCGGGTATATTTCGCAGTGTAAAGGGAGTTGAACAAGAAAGGGAACGAATTACGCTAAAGGACAATGATTTTATTGATGTTGACTGGAGTTTTTCTTTCCAGAAAACAGATAGGCTCATAATTGTTTTGCATGGGTTGGAAGGAAATGCTCAACGACCTTATATGTTAGCAACTGCAAAAATATTTAATCAAAATAAAGTTGATGCAGTGTGTGTTAATTTTAGAGGTTGCAGTGGAGAACAAAATTTAAAATACAGATCTTATCATTCCGGTGCTACTGATGATTTGGATGAAGTAATACAACACATATTAAATACAAAACACTATTCTGATATATATATAAAAGGATTTAGTCTTGGAGGCAATGTTGCACTTAAATATTTGGGGGAACAAAGAATGGTTCCAAGCCAAATTAAAGCAGCTGTAGTTGTTTCTGTACCATGTTCTTTGTATGGATCCTGTTTAGAATTGCATACATTTAAGAACATCCTTTATGCAGATAGATTTAAGAATCATTTAATTGATCGATTAACACAAAAACAGAAACTATTTCCAAATGTTATTTCTGTTGAGGAAATAAATAAAATTAGGACCTTAAAGGATTTTGATGACGTTTACACGTCTAAAGCACATGGTTTCAAAGATGCTCTAGATTATTATGAAAAATGTAGTAGTCTCCAATTTCTTTCAGGAATTTCGGTTCCGAGCCTAATTATTAATGCTCTTGACGACACCTTTTTATCTCCGGAATGTTATCCAATTAAAGAAGCAAAGGCAAATGATAATTTATTCCTAGAGATGCCTAAACATGGAGGTCATGTTGGTTTTTTTGAAACAAGGAATGTTTATTACAATGAAAAAAGAGCATTAGAATTTATTCTAAGTTAATGTTTGTCAAATTTTATTATTTTTGGCTAAATCAAAGATTTAATGTTAAAAAAAGTTTACGGAAGTGCTGTTTTTGGAGTAGATGCAACCACTATAACAGTTGAGGTTAATGTTGACAACGGAATCGGATATCACCTTGTTGGTCTCCCTGACAATGCCATTAAAGAAAGTAACTATAGAATAGCTGCAGCACTACAGAACAACGGTTATAAAATCCCTGGAAAAAAGATTACGATCAACATGGCGCCAGCCGATTTACGTAAAGAAGGTTCTGCATACGACCTAACTTTAGCGATAGGAATTTTAGCAGCTTCTAAACAAATTAATGGTGATAATATAGAAGATTTTCTCATAATGGGAGAGTTGTCTCTCGATGGAAATTTACAACCAATAAGAGGAGCATTACCTATTGCTATTAAAGCAAGAGAAGAAGGCTATAAAGGGTTTATATTACCAAATCAAAATGTTAAAGAAGCAGCTATTGTTGATGGGTTGGAGGTATATGGAGTCGATAACATTAAACAAGTTATAGATTATTTTGATAAAGGAGAAAAGCTCGAACAAACCATTATAAATACACGGGAAGAATTTAATAAAAGCCTAAATTTTCCTGAATTTGATTTTAGCGATGTTAAAGGGCAGGAAAGCATAAAACGTTGCATGGAAATTGCAGCAGCAGGAGGTCATAACATTATTTTAATTGGTCCACCAGGAGCTGGAAAAACCATGTTAGCTAAACGTTTACCAAGTATTTTACCTCCAATGACACTTCAGGAAGCTTTAGAAACCACTAAAATACATTCTGTAGTTGGTCGTGTTAAAGTAAACACTGGATTGATGTCACAACGTCCTTTTAGAAGTCC
>CAYTSL010000024.1:2714-14236 GCA_964440415.1 uncultured Flavobacteriaceae bacterium | reverse complement strand
TCGAATTAATCCCGATTTTATATCGGGATCTTATTTGGCAAATTGATGTAAGCTTGAAAAGCGGAATCTCGATAAATTTAAGTATCAATTTTTGATTAAAAGACTTCAAAATCTCGTGTTTACGGGATTTTGTTGTTTTAGACAATTTCTAAAGGATAAAAAACAAACAAAACCCAATTTAAGGTACTTTTTAGATCATTTAAGACACTTTTATGAAATTAACAATTGTTAATAAATATATTATTGAGCCACTAAAATGGGATAAATTGACCTTTCAATTTCGTATATTTGTTTGTATTGGAAAATGATACTTATTGTGTCATTTTTTTTTGAAATAAACTTAAAAATAAAGGAACAAAATTTATGAGCGACGAAAATAAAAAAAGCAATTATTCAGCTGAGAATATTCAGGCACTTGAGGGAATGGAGCATGTTAGAATGCGTCCTTCAATGTATATAGGAGATGTAGGTACTAGAGGACTTCATCATCTGGTTTATGAAGTAATTGATAACTCTATTGATGAGGCTCTCGTTGGTCATTGTGATGAGATAACAGTTATTATCAATGAAGACAATTCAATCACTACAGAAGATAATGGACGTGGGATACCAGTAGATCTTCATAAAAAAGAAGGTGTTTCTGCCCTAGAGGTGGTAATGACTAAAATTGGTGCTGGTGGAAAATTTGATAAGGATTCCTATAAGGTCTCTGGTGGCCTTCACGGTGTTGGTGTAAGTTGTGTCAATGCGCTTTCACAACATTTAAGAGCAACTGTTTTTAGAGATGGTAAAATCTGGGAACAGGAATATGAGCGCGGTAAACCTCTTTATCCTGTTAAATCAATTGGCAATACAGACAAAAGGGGAACAACGGTAACCTTTACTCCAGATCTAACAATTTTCACTCTAACTTCCGAATATACTTACGATACACTCGCTAGTAGGATGCGTGAATTAGCATATCTTAATAAGGGTATTCGAATGATTTTAATTGATAAACGACACAAAAAAGAAGATGGTGAGTATGAAGGTGATTCGTTCTATTCAACAGAAGGACTAAAAGAATTTGTCCAGTACCTTGATGGAAACAGAGAACCATTAATGAAAAATGTTATTGCATTTGAAGGAGAAAAAAATGGCGTTCCAGTAGAAGTTGCTATGATTTATAATACTTCTTATGCTGAAAATCTTCATTCATACGTAAATAACATTAATACACATGAAGGTGGTACACATCTTTCTGGATTCAGAAGAGGTTTAACTCATACTTTAAAGAAATTTGCTGATGGATCTGGCATGCTGGATAAACTTAAATTTGATGTTTCTGGAGATGATTTCCGTGAAGGTCTTACGGCAATTATTTCTGTAAAAGTTCAGGAACCTCAATTTGAGGGCCAAACAAAAACAAAGTTAGGGAATAGAGAAGTTTCTGCATCGGTTAGTCAAGCGGTTTCAGAAATGCTATCAGATTATTTGGAAGAACATCCTAATGATGCCAGGATTATTGTCCAGAAAGTTATGCTGGCAGCACAGGCTAGACATGCAGCTCAAAAGGCACGTGAAATGGTGCAACGTAAAACCGTTATGAGCATGGGTGGTTTACCAGGTAAATTAAGTGATTGTTCAGAGGAAGATCCTGCAAAATGTGAAGTATTTTTAGTTGAGGGTGATTCTGCGGGTGGAACAGCAAAACAAGGTAGAGATCGTGCATTTCAAGCTATTTTACCTTTAAGAGGTAAAATTCTTAATGTGGAAAAAGCGATGGTTCATAAAGTATTTGAGAACGAAGAAATTAAAAATATTTTTACTGCACTTGGTGTAACAATTGGGACAGAAGAAGATAGTAAAGAACTTAACTTATCTAAATTAAGATATCATAAAGTAGTTATTATGTGTGATGCGGATATAGATGGTAGCCACATTGAAACTTTAATCTTAACATTCTTTTTTAGATACATGAAGGAGCTAATTGAGAATGGACATATCTATATTGCTACTCCTCCTTTATATTTAATTAAAAAAGGAGCGAAAAAACAATATGCCTGGAGCGAAAATGATCGTTCTTCTATTTTGGAAGAGTATGGAGATGGAGCTAAGATTCAACGTTATAAAGGTCTTGGTGAAATGAATGCGTCACAACTTTGGGATACAACTATGAATCCTGAATTTAGAACGCTTAGACAGGTTAATATAGAAAATGGTTCAGAAGCAGATAGAATATTCTCTATGTTAATGGGCGACGATGTTCCGCCTCGTAGAGCGTTTATAGAAAAGAATGCTGTTTATGCGAATATTGACGCATAAATTAAAATATCTTTTACTTTTTTATTCAGCAATGGCATTTGCTCAATTTGATGATGTTAGTGCCATTGCTGGAGATCTGGTTAATTTAGCCGATAAATATGTATCTCCAGCAGCAGAGGCCTCGGTCTATCAATTTTCTGGAGGATGGTACACCAGCGCCAAAACAAAGGATCTTTGGGATTTGGAAATTTCTATTCAAGGAAATTTATTATTTATTCCTAACAAGTCAAAGAATTTCATTCTAAACGAAGCCGACCTTCAAAACTTGTCAATTAAGGGTGTAGAGACTTCAGCGAGCACGCCTACAGCTTTAGGCGGAGATAATACGATAGTATTAGAGGGCTTTATTGGTGATGATGTCTTTGAATTTGATTCTCCGCAAGGTATTGATGAATCTTACGTAAAACATGGGCAATTACAGGCTAGTTTAGGACTATGGAAAGGCACATCTTTAATTGGAAGGTTTTCACCTAAAATAAAGATCAATAAAACTTATTACCAAATATTAGGTTTTGGTGTTCAGCATAATTTATCGCAATGGTTTTCAAATGGAAGAGAGAATTCTATTGATTTAGCTGGATTATTTACGTATTCTTTTTATACCATTGGTGATACCTTTACACCTGTAAACTTACCTATTGGATCATTAAATTCTGTAATTGTTGATGGTGAATCCTTGACATTTAATTTGGTCGCTTCTAAACAAATAAAAAGATTTACGGTTTCATCGGCAGTAGGAATTACTTCAAGTAGATTTGATTATGAAGTTGGTGGCCAAGGCGATTTGGTAATTAATACGTTAAATCAAGCACTTGGTACTTTGAATGAAAGTAAAACGAATTTTAAAGCTGATCTTGGTATTGATTATAGAATCAACAATTTCTCAATTAATACTATGTTTACTTTTGGCAATTATGCCAATCTTATTTTTGGATTAAATTATAATTTATAGTCTTACATCCAACTTCCGTAAGTTATTATTATTAACCTAACTGTTTTGTATTGTGGTTTTCAGAAGATTATTTACAAGACTTGTTCTTGTCTAAAGTTAAAAATTTTGTTATCACAATCGTTTTCATATCATCCATTTCAGTAGCTACTTTTTTATCGCCGATATACCCATTAAATTCAACATAAGCAAAATCTATAATGCTCTCTGATTGCACTTTTTTATATGCATCAAATAAAGAATTAAAACCTCTCTCTCTTATAAATGTCATGGAAATAGCAAACTCCTGATTGCATTCAGTAAATGCGACTTCATCAGTATTAGCTACATATGAGAACATGCCTTTAAACAATCTATCTGAACTATATGTTATTTGTTCAACTTCAAGATAATCAGGACCACCATCAATTGGATAGCCTTCAATTTTTTTCCCAACAATAGTCACACTTTGATTAATATAATCGTCAAATGATATTGAACTACTTCTTAATGCATAGCCAGAAATTGTATGTGTTCCATATTGGTAGGTGGTCATTTCTTGTTTTTGGATTGTCCCACTTATTTCAATTGTTTCAAGATTATTTTGCCCTTTGCGGCATGATATAACTGAAAGACAGATTACAGTTCCAATGAGTATTATTTTAAGTGTTTTCATGCTTCTATTTTTTTCATTAACCCCAGTATTATGGTTATTGTGCCCAATGTTTTAGTGTATGATTTGTGCAGAATAAAATGTTTAGAATTTTCCGATTAGTGAAGATACAAAAACCATCAAGATCTTCAACTAAATAAACAATACGATGATTTATACGCGATGTTGTAACCAGTTATTCACCAAATAATACCATGCTTAATTTTGCCAATCTAATTTATAGAGTTTTTCTTATAATCTGAAAGTAAATACCTCAAGTCATTTTTAGTTTTACTAATTATTTTCTTTAAGTTTAATCCAATCAAAACATGCATGATTAAATTCAAAAAAGTAGCAGGTTTCTTTATAATTATAGCCATACTATTTTCCTGTAAAGATGAAGGATAAATTGATGCAAAGCCAGATCATGAACTCTATGGTGTAAATGGTTATGTTGGTGCAAGCACCTGCATTTTATGTCACAAGGAAGCATACGATAAGTGGATTGGATCACATCACGAATTAGCAATGCAAATTGCGAACGATTCTACGGTTTTAGGGAATTAATGATTATACCGGTAGCTATTGTGCTAATATCTTTAAGTAGATATTTGATTAAAGTAGTAAAAAAGTAAATAGTGAGTTTAGGCCAAGTAAGAATGTAATATTTTATCGTTTAAACGTATATTTCATCGATAAATCACCTTTTTATTAATAAATTGTATACATTTGAACTTAACCTACAAATCTAGTTATGAAAAATCTACTGCTCCTTTTGGTATTTCTGACAGTTACCAGTTCTATCAAATCTCAAGAATTTGAAAGTATATTAATAGCTGGTGAAGAAGCCAGTAAATTAACAGAAAGCTATATAAACCCTGCCATGAAAGGATTAATGTATAGTATGAATGGTGGATGGTATACCACAGCTAAAACACACAAAAAATTTGGCTTTGACATTACTATTAATGCCAATACGTCAATTGTTCCAGATGCAGATCAGGTGTTTGCTTTTAATCAATTAGAATATGATTATTTATCATTACCAAATGGGGAAACATCTTTACCAACTGTGATGAGTGAGGATGATACTGAAACTATGGTTGATGTAAGAATTCCTATTGATGGTTCATCTTACAAAGTTACAAGTTTTGAAATGCCAGGAGGCATTACTGAAGATTTACCAGTAAATGGAGTCCCTACACCAATGGTTCAAGTAGGATTGGGGCTTCCGTTTAAAACAGATATTAAATTAAGAATGGTTCCAAAAGTAAGTTTTGATGATAGTGTGGAAGCTAACCTTCTTGGATTGGGACTTCAACACGATATAACACAATATTTAGGACCAATTGATAAATTACCATTAAGTGTGTCTGTTTTAGGTGCATTTACAAATATGAAAGTTATCTATATAATTGATGATGAAGGTTCATCTGATGGAGTAACGACTTCAGCTGATGGAGAAGCCGAATTTAAACTGGACACGTTTACAATTCAAGCTTTGGCTTCTTTAGATTTTAAAATTATAACTTTTTATGGTGGCGTTGGTTATAACAATGGAAAAGCTACGGTTAAATTAAAAGGAGATTATGACTTAACTTATACTATTGAAGGAGGGCTTTTAGATGGTCAGGAGGTGACAGAACAAGTTAAAGATCCCATAAATCTGAGTTTTGATGCAAGTGGAGTAAGAGCTACGTTTGGAATAAGATTAAATTTAGCATTCTTTAAAATATTTGGTGACTACACAATACAAGAGTATAATACTATAAACGCTGGAATAGCTTTTAGTTTTAGATAAATAGAGAACTTTATGAAATAGGAAAGCATATGACAAAAATCATATGCTTTTTTTATTTCAAAGCAATTATTATTAGTAATTTTGCACCAACAAAGGATAAATTAAAATAAACAATAACAAATGAAAGTAACAGTAGTAGGTGCAGGAGCAGTTGGGGCAAGTTGTGCGGAATATATTGCAATTAAAGATTTTGCTTCAGAAGTGGTATTATTAGACATTAAAGAAGGATACGCAGAAGGTAAAGCAATGGACCTTATGCAATGTGCTTCTCTAAACGGTTTTGATACAAAAATAACCGGAACAACAGGAGATTATTCAAAAACAGCAAATAGTGATATCTGTGTTATTACATCAGGAATACCACGTAAACCTGGAATGACACGTGAAGAATTGATCAGTATTAATGAGGGAATTGTTAAGGATGTTTCTTCAAATTTGATAAAACATTCTCCAAAAACCATTTTAATTGTTGTAAGTAACCCAATGGATACAATGACCTATTTGGTTCATAAATCTACTGGTTTACCTAAAAATAGAATTATTGGAATGGGTGGAGCTTTGGATTCAGCACGTTTTAAATATAGATTGGCAGAAGCTTTGGGTGCGCCAATTAGTGATGTAGATGGCATGGTGATCGGTGGACATAGTGATACAGGAATGGTGCCTTTGACTTCTCATGCAACAAGAAATAGTATAAAAGTATCAGAGTTTATTTCTGATGAAAGATTAGAACAAGTAAAAGAAGACACCAAAGTTGGAGGCGCAACGCTAACAAAATTATTAGGAACTTCGGCTTGGTATGCACCAGGAGCTGCAGTATCTGGATTAGTTCAGGCAATAGCATGTGACTTAAAGAAAATGTTTCCTTGTTCTACTATGTTAGATGGTGAATACGGTTTGAGTGACATTTGCATAGGAGTACCTGTTATTTTGGGCAGAAATGGATTGGAAAAAATAGTTAAAATAGAATTAAGTGATGCTGAAAAAGCGCATTTAGCAAAAAGTGCAGAAGGTGTAAAAGCCGTCAATGCATTATTAGATGTGTAGTTTATATTAGTTTCAATAAATAAAAACCAGCTTTTTCCAGCTGGTTTTTTAATTTCAAAGTTAGAATAAAATGAAAAACTGAAATAAAAACTCACAGAGTGAAAAAGCAAAATGATACGCCATAAATATGTAAAAAGTATTGTCAAATCTTATTTGAAATACTATATTTGCTCGATTTTATATTCAATAAATTAATTTAAAACATAATGCAAAATAAAGGCTTAGTAAAACTATTCGCTTTGCTATTTGGTTTGGTAAGTATTTACCAATTATCATTTACATTCAAGGCAAATCAGATTGAAAAAAATGCAACGGCTATTGCAAGTGGAGATCAAGTTAAAGAGCACCAATATTTAGACTCTCTTACAAATGAAAAAGTATTTGATATTGGTATTGCCGATTTTACTTACAAAGAGGTTAAGGATAAAGAACTAAAAAAGGGTCTGGACCTTCAAGGTGGAATAAGTGTGATACTTCAAGTGTCAGTAAAGGATATCTTAAAAGGTTTGGCTAATAATAGTAAAGATCCAATCTTTAATAAGGCCCTGAACGATGCTGAAGAGCTTCAAAAAGACAGTCAAAATACTTATTTGGAAGACTTTTTTGTTGCATTTGAAACCATTAAAGGAGGCGATACAAATTTAGCTTCGCCAGATATTTTTGCTAATAGAACCTTAAGTGATGAGATAAAATTCAATATGACCGATGATGAGGTCAAACCTATTTTAAGTAGGAAGATTGATGAATCCATTGTTTCAGCTTTTGAAGTTTTAAGAAAACGTATTGATCAATTTGGTGTTACCCAACCTAATATTCAACGACTAGGTAGTTCTGGACGTATTTTGGTTGAATTGCCAGGAGCCAGAGATGTAGAAAGAGCTACTGTTCTTTTACAGAGTACTGCACAACTTGAATTTTGGGACGCCTATAAAGGTGAACTATTTGCAGGGTTTTTAAGTCAGGCAAATGAAGTATTAAAAGATTTAGTTGACACGAAATCAGAATCCGAAACTATTGAAGAAGATGAGGAGACACCTGTTGATGATACAGAATCTCAAATTGATGACCTTTTAGGTGATGAAACAGAAAATGAAGTTGCAGGTGTTGGAGCCAATCCAATAGGTGATCTTATTAAAGGATTTGGATATAGAGGTGGACCTGTAGTAGCACAATTTGATATTAAAGATGTGGCTAAAGTTAAGGAGTACCTTAATATGCCTCAGGTTAGATCTTTATTACCTGCCGAACAACGGTATACTAAGTTCTTATTTGGTAAACCGGAACAAAATAGTGAGGTTGTAGATCTTTATGCACTTATAGGAAACAATGATAATATACCGGAATTAAGTGGAAGTGTAATTACAGATGCCAGACAATCTTATGATAGTTATGGTAAACCATCTGTAAGCATGCAGATGAACAATAAAGGCGCAAAGACATGGGAATCTATGACTAGCAGAGCCTATTCACAGCAAAGTCAAATTGCCATTGTTTTAGATGAAATTGTATATTCAGCTCCAGGTGTAACTAGTGGACCTATTGCAGGTGGAAATTCAGAGATATCGGGGAGTTTTACATTAAACGAGGCCATCGATTTAGCTAACGTATTACGAGCAGGTAAACTACCTGCATCAGCAGATATTATTCAAAAAGAGGTTGTTGGACCTTCATTGGGTCAGGAAGCTATAGATAGCGGTATGAATTCATTCCTTATTGCTTTACTATTAGTTTTACTTTGGATGATATTCTACTATGGTAAAGCAGGTTTTGGGGCAGATATAGCACTAATATTAAACCTGTTATTGATTTTCGGAATTCTTTCAGGTCTAGGAGCCGTTTTAACATTACCAGGAATTGCAGGTATTGTGTTGACTATTGGTATGTCTGTAGATGCTAACGTCTTGATCTTTGAACGAATTCGTGAAGAATTATATAAAGGTAAAGATCAGAAAACTGCCGTAAAAGATGGATTTGCTAATGCATTATCTTCAATTTTAGATGCAAACATTACTACTGGTTTAACGGCATTGATCCTATTTATTTTTGGAACAGGTCCAATAAAAGGGTTTGCAACTACCTTGCTAATAGGTATTTTAACTTCATTGTTTACCGCAATATTTATTACAAGACTTTTAGTTGATTGGTATGTGAATAAAGGTAATAAGCTGGAGTTCTCAACAGGTTTGACAAAAAATCTGTTCAGAAATATTAATATTGAATTCCTTAAAAAACGTAAAGTTGCATACATTGTTTCTGGAGCTTTTATTTTATTGAGTTTAGGATCATTATGGACCAATGGACTGGACCAAGGAGTTGATTTTGTGGGTGGTAGATCTTATCAAGTTCGTTTTGCTCAGGATGTAAGTGCTTCAGAGGTAACCGGATCTTTAGTTGATGCTTTTGGTAGTGCAGATGCGAAGATATTTGGAGATGCAAATCAATTAAAGATCACAACAAAATATAAGGTGAACGAGACTAGTGCTGTAGTGGATGAGGAAATCAGAAAATCCTTATATACAGCCTTACAGCAATATTTACCTAATGGTTATAGTTATGAAGATTTCATCAGTGAGCCAGAAGATAAGCAAGTTGGTTTAATGAAGGATTACAAAGTAAGTCCAACTATTGCAGATGATATTAAAAAGGCATCTTATTGGGCTATAATAGGGTCACTTATTGTAGTGTTCTTATACATCTTAATCAGATTTAAAAGATGGCAATACTCGCTTGGTGCGGTTGCCGCTGTATTCCATGATGTACTTATTGTATTAGGAATATTCTCTTTGACATATAAGTTCATGCCGTTTAATATGGAAATAGATCAGGCCTTTATTGCAGCTATCTTGACGGTTATTGGATATTCTTTGAATGATACGGTTGTGGTATTTGACAGAATTCGTGAATTCTTTAACGAACATACTAGCTGGGAATTTGATAGAACAGTTAATTCTGCATTAAGCAGTACATTAAGTAGAACATTGAATACTTCTTTAACAACCTTGGTTGTGTTGTTGTCAATTTTCATTTTTGGGGGAGATTCAATTAGAGGGTTTATGTTTGCTCTTATAATTGGGGTTATTGTAGGTACATATTCTTCTTTGTTCATAGCAACTCCAATCATGTATGATTCTATTAAAAGGAAAGACGATAAGGGTTTAGAAAATAAAGTGAAGGAGGAAGAACCTAAAGAGAAGAAAAAAGGAAAGAAAAAAGGAAAGAAAAAATAAAATTAATTTATTAATGTAATAAAAAAAGAACCACTTTAGACAGTGGTTCTTTTTTGTTTATGGTTGAAATATTACTATTCAATTTCTGTATATTCTATTCTATCACCTATTTCTAATAACCACTTTTCCGCTAAACCTGCATTGACCTCTAATATATATTGTGCTGGTACTTTAGACGGTAATGATCCTTCATCAAAAGGTTTGGCGTTTTCTTGGAAACTGACAATAGATTTGTTGTTGTCAATATAGATTAAATCTAATGGAATTTTAGTATTTCGCATATAAAAATAACGTTGAAGCATAGTAGGAA
Source organism: uncultured Flavobacteriaceae bacterium (assembly GCA_964440415.1). Taxonomy (GTDB): domain Bacteria; phylum Bacteroidota; class Bacteroidia; order Flavobacteriales; family Flavobacteriaceae; genus Site-B1. Next base: position 3,967 of record CAYTSL010000024.1, on the reverse strand, counting down.
AAACAAATAACATGCCTCTATCATCCTGCATAGAAGTTCTATACATTAATCCTGTTTGAACATCATAATCTGTATCTGCAATTTCAATATCCAATTCAATAATTAAGGAATCACTTTGTGATTTATATAATTTTAATTCACCTTCTTTTTTGAATGTAACTTCAATGGGTTTAACGTCTTTGTTAGATTTTTTACATGATATTGTTGTTAAACATAATCCGCTTAAAACAATAATTGAAACTATTTTTAAATTTTTAATCCTCATATTTATTTAACGGCATTTTTAGGTTTGTACATAAACATAAAATAGAGTCCAATTAGTATAAATGGTATACTTAACCATTGTCCAGTATTTAAAGCCCAATCTGCACGTTCCGCATTCTGTGCCTCTTTAACAAATTCTACAAAGAACCTGATTGTCCACATAAGTACTAAAAAGAGACCAAATAAAAATCCTGTTTTTTCACTTTTAGCAGTCTTTGTATAAACAAACCATAAGATGAAAAATAGAAATACATATCCAACAGCTTCATACAATTGCGCCGGATGACGGTAAGGAACAGCCTCTAATAGGTTCTGAAATTGTGGATTATCAGTCACAGCGGCATAAGCCTCTTTAACATCTTTAATTCCCGTTCGTTGGACTATTTCCCTTTTACCATATTGGTCCTGAATAAACCGAACACCCAAAGGATAATCTCCCGATAGTTTCCCAATGATTTCAGAGTTGATAAAATTACCAAAACGAATAAAAACTGCTCCAGATGCAACTGGAATAACAATGCGATCAAAAATCCACATCAAAGTTTTATAGGTGTATTTTTTTCGGTACAAATACATGCCAATTATAATTCCAATGGCTGCACCATGACTGGCTAAACCTTGAAATCCGGTAAATTCGAATCCACCTTTGAATCGAAATGGTAAGAAGATGCTAAAAAAATCTTCACGGATCAATTCAGGTTGGTAAAAAATAACATGGCCTAATCTGGCACCTATCATTGTGGCCAAAACGGTATATAAAAACAAGGGTTCTAAAAACTCTAATGATATTTTTTCTCGTGTAAAAATCCGCTTCATAATATACCAGCCTAAAGCAAAGGCTGTCAACCACATCAAGCTGTAAAAATGAAGCTTAAAGTTCCCAATAATGTCTATTCCCGTAATGGGATTCCAATCAAATTTCAATACCTGCATAATTGTTTTATTTGCGTGGTAAATATAATTAATTGAAAATGGATGAAAAAGAATTA
>CAYTSL010000024.1:1499-2614 GCA_964440415.1 uncultured Flavobacteriaceae bacterium | reverse complement strand
CCTCTAAAAAAACCATGCTTTTCCAATGCTTCTTTAGCATAATGTGAACAGGTTGGTTGAAACCTACATGTAGCTGGTGTTAACGGCGAGATAATTGTTTGATAGATTTTAATAAGGATTAAAAAAGGAGCAACAAGTATTTTCTTCATTGTTTTATAATAAGTCCTTTCCTTGGGAAAGGATTTAGGATAGGCAACCTAATTAGTCGTGAATGTCGTTCCTTCTTTACCGTCTTGTAATTGAATACCCGCTTGAGCTAACTCGTCACGAATCTGATCAGATAGGGAGAAATCCTTATTCAATCTTGCTTGTGCACGAAGCTTAATAAGTAAATTAACAGCACCAGAAAGTTTATCACTTCCAGAATCTTCTTTTGTAACATTTGTGAGGCCTAAAACATTAAAAACAAATTCAGATATTACGTTTTGTAGAGTTTTTAGATCTTCCTGATTAATAAACGATTTCCCCTCCTTTGCTTGGTTAATAAACTTTGCAGCTTCAAATAAATTGGCGATTAGAATAGGCGTATTAAAATCGTCATTCATTGCATCATAACATTTTTGCTTCCAATCATTTACATTCATGGATGATGTAGATGATGTTGGCAAGGAATCCAATAAATTAATAGCATCCATTAATCTGTTAAACCCTTTTTCGGCTGCCAATATGCCATCATTCGTAAAGTCCAATATACTCCTGTAATGAGCTTGAAGCATAAAAAAACGGGCAACGCTAGGCGAAAAGGCCTTTGTAATATGTGGGTTATCTCCAGAGAAAATTTCATTAGGTAAAATAAAATTACCTGTTGATTTCGCCATTTTTTTGCCATTCATAATGAGCATATTGGCATGCATCCAAAAATTAACTGGACTTTCCTTATGCACAGCTTGAGCTTGGGCAATTTCACACTCGTGATGTGGAAATTTAAGATCCATTCCACCGCCATGAATGTCAAAATGTTCGCCTAAATATTTAGTACTCATAACAGTACACTCCAGGTGCCAACCAGGAAAACCGTCGCTCCAAGGTGAAGGCCATCGCATGATATGTTCTGGCTCTGCTTTTTTCCAAAGTGCAAAATCCTGTGGATTTTTTTTATCTGATTGACCATCAAG
>CAYTSL010000024.1:0-1399 GCA_964440415.1 uncultured Flavobacteriaceae bacterium | reverse complement strand
TAACCTAAATGTTTGAAGTATCTAAAAATAACATCAAAGGACATAAAGGTTCTTACATTTCCTAAATGAACATTGCTGTAAACAGTAGGTCCACATACATACATACCTATATGGCCTTCATTAATAGGGGTAAAGATTTCTTTACTTCCCGATAAAGAATTATAGATTTTGATTTGCTGATCTTGGTAAAGCTGCATTAAAAACAGATTTAGAAATAGATTTTAGAATTCAGTTTCCAATTTAATGTAGTCTAGAAATTCTCTCTTTGTTTTATTGTTTTTGAATTTTCCGCCAAATTCTGACGTTACAGTGCTACTGTCAACATCTCTAATTCCTCTGGAATTTACGCAGAGATGCTTTGCCTCTATTACACATGCTACATCTTTAGTATTTAATATTCTTTGAAGTTCCTTGACTATTTGAATGGTCAATCGTTCTTGTACTTGAGGTCTTTTAGCATAGTAATCAACAATCCTATTCATTTTAGAAAGCCCAACTACTGTACCATTAGAGATGTAAGAAACATGAGCTCTACCTACTATTGGTAAAAGATGATGTTCGCAAGTGGAATAGACCGTAATGTTTTTCTCTACAAGCATTTCCCCATATTTATACTTGTTTTGAAAAGTGGATGCATTTGGTTGCTTTTCTGGGTTGAGTCCTCCAAAAACTTCATTGACAAACATCTTTGCTACTCGCATTGGTGTTCCACTCAAACTATCATCTGTTAAATCAAGACCTAAAGTTTCCAATATATGTCTTACGTCATCCTTAATAACATCTATTTTCTGTTCATTGGATAGTTTAAAGGCATCACTTCTAATAGGTGTATTGGTTGAGGTTCCTATATGATTTTCACCGATCTCATCTATATTTTTTATGTCTTTATCTAGTTTCATAGTGTTCTAAAATAATAAAGCCACAAAGATAAGCATTTATAAATTCTAAAAAATTGTAATAATTAAGTATTAATTCAAACGTTATACTAGGTGCGGTTAATTAAAATTTTCTTAAATTTCTAGCGTTAGATTACCACATTCATTAAAAATCGATTAATGAATGTTTTAGCTTTAATTATATGTATTAAATAGATTAGCTTAAAATAATTAAACAATATGAAGATCAAATACGTTTTTTTTCTTTTTCTTTTTTCTTTTTTGGGTCTTTATACTTCGTATTCACAAGAAGATAAATTTAAGGAACTTATTATAGATAAATATATCAGTGAACTCAAATTAGATGATAAGGCACAAGAAGAATTTACTTTAGTACTTGTAAAATATAAACCTTTATTTGAAAAAAAATATAATAATGTAGGAAACTATAACACCTTATTAAAAAGAGAGGTTTTAGAGATTTATGCAATATTAGACAGAAATCAATTTTCCGAATATAAAAA
>CAYTSL010000023.1:6854-14485 GCA_964440415.1 uncultured Flavobacteriaceae bacterium | reverse complement strand
TTCTACCCATTGGTCCTGATTTCAAGCCAGTTTCAGGCAAAGCAGATGTACGAATAAATGTTGCTGGAGCGGTAACTTCCAGATTATATTGGTTATTTTTCAAAGAGTCGAAATATCCAATAAATCCATGTAAATTCAATACATAATTTTCTGGATCTATATTTGTTCCAGCTGGAGAAAAGGGCACCTTTTGCCCTATTCCACCTATAACCTCTTGATCAAACGTATCATTAACCCAATAAGTCAATTTATCTAAATTACTGGCATTACCAATAGACCAAGAATTGTCATCAATTTTAGAAATTTCCAATTCATTGCCATCATAATCTAAAGCCTTTAAGTCTTCAACATAAGTTCCAAAATTGCTTACAGTATAAGTTCCTTGGATAACTTTAGGTAGCCTGTAAATTACAGTGTCTTGACTAAATCGCCCTGGATTTACATTAACAGGAACTTTATCATCAGTAACTTGAGTCAGGTCTAAAAGGACCTCAATAGGTATATTTGCTTCTACTTCTTTATCGTTAGTAATTATCGATTTTGTTGCAGATCCGCAACTAACTATCAATAAACTTAAGAATAGGATAAATAATGATCTCATAATTGAATTAGTTTTAATTTAACTAAATGAAGCATAAAGATATAAACCGTTACTTTTTAAACACTTAAGTTTTTGTTAAAACCATGAATTAGTATATTCGTTACATGCATCAGATTTTAATAAGCATTTTATCTCCTTTTAAGAACACATCCCAATTTTTGCCAGAGTGCATAAATTCAATTTTAAGTCAGACTTATACAAATTGGGAATTAATAATTGTTGATGACAATTCTACCGATGACAGCTATGACATTGTCAAGAGTTTTCAAGAAAAGGATTCGAGAATAAAACTTTATATGAATCCAGGCAACGGAATTAATAGTGCATTAAGATATGCATTTGAGCAGAGTACAGGACATTACATAACCAGAATGGACAGCGATGATATAATGATTGAGAATAAACTTGAGGTCTTACAAAACAACCTAGAAAAATATGGCACAAAGCATGTTGCAATTGGTTTAGTAAAATATTTTAGCTCGGAAGGGATTAACGATGGGTATTCCAAATATGAAACTTGGTTAAATGATCTTACCCGAAAAGGAAAAAATTATTCTGAAATTTATAAAGAATGTGTGATCCCTTCTCCTTGCTGGATGATTCATAGATCAGATCTTATAGATTGTGATGCTTTTATTCCTGACTTTTACCCGGAAGATTATGACCTGACATTTAGAATGTACATGAACAAAATTATATGCATTCCTTGTGGTGAGGTCCTGCATAAATGGCGAGATTATAGTTGGCGTAGTTCAAGGACGCATGTTCATTATGCACAAAATTATTTGTTAGAGATTAAAACAAAGTATTTTATAGCAATAGATTATAATTCTAAACGACCATTAGTTATTTGGGGAGCAGGTTTTAAAGGAAAAACTATTGCTAAATATTTACTTCAAGCTGATATACAATTTATATGGATTTGTGATAATCCTAAAAAAATAGGGAAGCAAATTTATAATAAGACAATGTATCATTTTGATTATTTAAAACAACTGGAACAACCACAAAGTATTATTACGGTTGCTAATGCAGAAGCTCAATGCGAAATAAGGGCATACTTTAAGGTGCAAAACCAGTTAGAAATGGTCGATTACTTTTTCTTCTGTTAAAATAACTTGTAGATGCACTATTATTAACCAAATTTTATCTTGACTTTGTTTAGGAAATAGTATTTTTGTTTTCAAAATAACAGGAATGCAGTTTAAACATCCAGAAATTCTTTATGCTCTATTTCTACTCCTCATTCCAATAATTATTCACCTTTTTCAATTAAGAAGATTTCAAAAAGTGCCGTTTACCAACGTTAGCTTTTTAAAACAAATCACATTACAAACCAGAAAAAGTTCTCAATTAAAAAAATGGCTAACCTTAATTACTAGATTACTTCTTCTATCTGCAATTATTTTTGCTTTTGCTCAACCCTACACATCTAATACTAAAAGTTTTAACACCAAAAAGGAAACGGTTATTTTTTTAGACAATTCCTTTAGCATGCAAGTAAAAGGTAAAAGTGGACCCTTATTGCAGCGTGCTGTTCAAGATTTGTTAAATTATTTTGATAATGAAGAAATGGTTTCAGTAATCACTAATAACTCTTCATTCAAAAATGTAACTCTTTCCACTATTAAAAATGATTTAATACAACTGGGTTACTCTTCTAATCAAATGGATTATCAGTCGGCTTTTTTAAAAGCGAAAAATTTTTTTAGTAAGGATAAGAGTAGTTTGAAAAACATGTTATTTATTTCCGACTTTCAAGATAAAAATGAAACTATCATAAAAAATGAGGAATCTGATGTGAAAGTTAATTTAATCCAATTACTACCGGTTAATACGAACAATGTGAGCGTTGACAGTCTTTATATCTCAAATAAATCACCATCAAACATAGAAATATCAGTAGTTCTCAAAAACCAAGGTGATAACGTTCAAGATTTATCTGTTTCACTCTATAACAAGACGAAATTAATTGCTAAAACTTCTGTTGATATTGAAGATAGTTCTCAAGTTACTTTTACGCTGAACAATAATGAACTTATAGAAGGTAAAGTTGTTATAAATGATGCACAGTTACAGTTTGATAATGTCCTCTATTTTAATATAAATAAGCCTGAAAAAATAAATGTTCTTTCAATCAATGGATCGGATGATAAATTCTTAAAGAAAATATTTACCAATTCGGAATTTAATTACCAAAGTTTAGATATAAATAATTTAACTTATAGTGATATACCAGAACAGAGTTTGGTTATTCTTAATGAAATAAATACAATCCCTAATTCATTAATTAATACACTTAAATCGTTTGCGGATCGAGATGGTTTTATTATAATTATTCCTTCAGATAATATCATTTTAAACTCTTATAATCAACTGTTTAACAAATTAAAATCTATAAATTATAACTCATTGCTAAACGTTGAGAAAAAAATCATCAAAATCAATTTTTCTCATCCTTTGTTTAAAGACGTATTTAATAATAAAATAAGCAATTTTCAATATCCAAAGGTTAACAAATTATATCCAATAATACCTAATAATGCTTCCAGTATTCTCTCTTATGAGGATGGTAGTCCTTTTTTAATTAGCAAAGGAAATATTTATGTCTTTTCTGCTTCAATTAATCTTAAAAATTCCAACTTTCAAAATTCTCCTTTAATTGTCCCAACATTATATAATATTGGTAGGCAGAGCATGCAATTATCAAAACCATACTTTACAATTGGATTAGAAAATAAAATAGATATAAATACAACTTTAAGTCAAGACCAAGTTCTAGTTCTTGAAAATGAAGCAACAAAAATAATTCCCCAGCAACAATCATTTAATAATAAAGTTTCAATAATAACTAATGAAACACCAGGATTTGCTGGAAATTACAGAGTATATAACAATTCAGAAGTCGTAGGAATCCTTAGTTATAACAACAATAGAGATGAAAGTGTTTTAAATTACATGAAGCTTAATGAAAGTGAGAATGTTTCTGTATCAAATTCCGTTTCTACTGTCCTAACAAATATAAAATCAAACGCAAAAGTTAACGAGCTATGGAAATGGTTTATTATTTTTGCCTTAATAATGTTAATTGCTGAAATGCTTATACTAAAGTTTTATAAATGAACATTCTAATCAAGTCCGCTACAATTATTGACTCTAAAAGTGATTTTCATAATCAAACTCAAGATATTTTAGTAGAAAAAGGAATCATTACCAAAATTGCCAGAACCATTAAAAACCCTAAAAATTATAAAGTAATAAAATTGGATAGTTTACACATTTCTCAAGGTTGGTTTGATAGTAGTGTTTGTTTTGGAGAACCTGGATTTGAAGAAAGAGAAACTATTAAAAACGGTCTTAAAACAGCAGCAAGCTCAGGTTACACGGCGGTTGCGGTAAACTCTAATACTAACCCGGTTCTAGACAGTAATTCTGATATAACATTTGTAAAAAGTAAAGCTGAAGACCAGGCTGTAAACCTTTATCCTATTGGAGCATTAACTAAAGGAAGCCAAGGTAAAGAACTGGCAGAGTTGTACGACATGCAAAATGCAGGAGCTTCAGCGTTTAATGATTACAAGATCTCAACCAGTAATTCTAATTTACTAAAACTGGCTTTGCAATATGCAAGCGGATTCAATGGGTTGATCTGCTCTTTTCCGCAAGACAACTGCATAGCAGGAATCGGAGTGATGAATGAGCACATTATGAGTACATCACTGGGCTTAAAAGGAATTCCTAACCTATCAGAAGAATTACAGGTTGCAAGGGATTTATTCTTGTTGGAATATACAAATGGTAAATTGCACATACCTACTATATCAACTGCAAAATCTGTAGATTTAATCAGAGAAGCTAAAGCCAAAAAATTAAATGTTAGCTGTAGTGTTGCAGTTCATAATTTATGCTTGTCTGATGAATTGGTTTCAGAATTTGATACCATGTACAAAGTTCTTCCGCCATTGAGGACTCAATCTGATATTAAAGCTTTGATCAAGGGTGTTAAAGATGGAACAATTGATATGGTTACAAGTGACCACAACCCTCTAGATCAAGAGCACAAACGAGTTGAGTTTGATCGTGCTTCTTATGGTACAGTTGGATTGGAAAGTGCTTTTGGAGCTCTTCAAACTATATTCACACTAAAGAAAACTATCGAAATTTTGACTAAAGGTAAGGAGCGTTTTGGTGTAGATATAAACTCAATTGATATTGGTAACAAATTGAATATCACCTTATTTAATCCCATTATAAATTACACTTTTTCTATTAACAATCTTGTTTCCAAGTCAAAAAATACTATTTTTGAAAATCAAAATTTAAAGGGTAAAGTTTACGGTGTAATGGCCAATAACAAAGTATATTTAAATTAAACCTAATGACAGACGAAACCATACTTGAGGGCAGGTCTTATGCCTTAATTAGCTATATTACAATTATTGGAACCATTATAGCATTTTTTATGAACAATGATAAAAAAAATGACTTTGCATACTTTCATATTAGACAAGCTCTTGGACTGTGGTTAACATTTTTTGCTTTGGGTTATGTTGTAGGTATATTTGACAATTGGTTAATTACTTTTGCGTTTTGGCTATTTTTTGGAATCTTGTTTATCTATGGATTTATAAATGCCGTAGCGGGAAAACCTCAAACAGTTCCAATAGTTGGAGAATTCTATCAAAAAATATTTTCAAGCATCGGTAAATAAATGTTACAGTCAGATCTATCCTTAAAGCATGTTATTAGAGAGTCGAGTATTAGATCGGATAAAGCTCCTTTACTTATAATGCTGCATGGCTACGGCAGTGATGAAAATGATCTGTTTTCCTTTGCTTCAGAATTACCAGAAGAATTGTTTATCATTTCGTTAATGGCGCCTTATAGTCTTGAACCTTTTGGACACGCTTGGTACGCCATTAATTTTGATTCAGAACAAAACAAATGGAGTAATACGGAACAGGCCATAAAATCAAGGGACTTAGTTACTAAATTTATAGATGAAGCCATTGAGCATTATCCAGTTAAAAAAGACAATATAACTTTGTTAGGATTTAGTCAAGGAACAGTTTTGAGTTATGCTGTAGCCTTAATGTATCCCGAAAAAGTGAAAAATATAATTGCTTTAAGTGGATATATTGATCAAGACCTATTACCTGATCAAGCAGATGTAAATAGGTATAAACATTTAGACTTTTACTGTTCTCACGGTAGCGAAGATCAAGTTATTCCAGTTGATTGGGCTAGAAGAGCGCAGCCATTCTTAAATTCATTGAATATTAAAAATAGATATTCAGAATTCCCTGTTGGCCATGGTGTCGCTCCACAAAATTTCTTCGAATTAAAGGAGTGGCTTAAAAATAGATTATAGGCTATTTAGAGGATATAAGAAGGATTCAACTAATTTAAACTTTAGCTCTCTGTTTTCAATTATTTCATAAGTTAAAAACAATTCACCCCAAAATTCACCATCAGAAAAATCCGCTATTATCCACTTGTGATTTAACAATTTTACATTATTTATGATAAGCTTTCTGCCTTCAGAAGACCCATAAGGTATTAAAGGATGCTCTCCTTTTATTTCATTTAATGTATATAATTCGTCTTTTATAAATGGAATAAGTTCAGAAACGTCAAATCCTCTTTTTTCAAAATATGACAAGGCATCTTCATTTTTTTCTAAATTAAAATAGGACAGATCCAGTATTTTATCTTCTAATATTACTAGTGAATCCTTTAGATTTTTATTCTCTACTTTAAAGGATCTAATATCGGTTTCATATGAGTCTAGGACATTTTTTGAATTCACATACTGAAATAGAACTAATAAAACAGTAAAAATGAACAGGTACATAAAGATCTTATTCTTCATAGCTATATCGTGATTTGTAAATTATCATATGCCAGATAAATATTATCCGGTAGTCTTTGTTGAACTTCTTCATGGAATCCCATATAATGGCTAATATGTGTTAAGTAGGCCTTTTGTGGTTTAACCTTTTGAATAAAAGCAATGGCTTCTTCCAAATTAAAATGTGAATGATGTGGTTTTTCCCTTAATGCATTTACCACTAGCACTTTAACTCCTTTAAGTTTATCTATCTCACTATCCTCAATCGTTTTGACATCTGTTAAATAAGCAAATTGGTTGAGCCTAAATCCGAAGACCTGTACTCTATTATGGAATGTGTTAATAGGCACTACATCCAAATCACCTAACTTAAAAGGGGTGTTTTCAATAACATGTTCTTTAACACCAGGAGCACCTGGATATTTATCTTCAGTAACAAATACATACTCAAAACGATTTCGAAGTGTATCCAAAACACGTTGGTGGGCATAAATAGGAATATCGCCTTGATTAAAAAAAAAGGGTCTTATATCATCTAATCCTGCTACATGATCACTATGCTCATGCGTAAATAGTATACCATCTATTTTTGAGACATTATTGGTGAGCATTTGCTGCCTAAAATCTGGTCCGCAATCGATGACATACGTATAGTCATTCCACTCTACCAGCACAGAAACACGTAATCGGTTATCTTTAGGATCTAAACTCATGCAAACCGGATGATTACTTCCAATTACTGGAATTCCCTGTGATGTTCCTGTTCCTAAAAAAGTAACTTTCAATCTAATTTTATTTTACACAAAAATAGTGTTATTTTTTTGTTTGATTGGTTCTCTCTAAATATTTGCAATTTTCGAGTATATAAGTTTTGTGATACTATTAGGTTTGCAAATAATTTACAATAGGTCTTTTTTTTTTGTTATTTTTGTTCCTATAAAAAATAGGGATGGCTTTAAAGTTAAAAGGTGACAGGGAGATTAGTAAAATTCTAACTATCAAGCAGAAAGCTCTGCAAATTAATCTTAACGAACATATTTATGGAACCTTTGCTGAAATTGGAGCTGGACAGGAAACAGTTCGTAATTTCTTTAGAGCTGGTGGTGCATCGGGGACAATAGCAAAAGCCATGTCTGCTTATGATAAGGATTTTAGTGATGCAATCTATGGTATAGAAGA
>CAYTSL010000023.1:1524-6754 GCA_964440415.1 uncultured Flavobacteriaceae bacterium | reverse complement strand
ATCCGTTTTAGGCAGACTAACAGTCAACTTCAACAGGAAACTTTAGGTATGCTAGGGGTTAATTTAATTTTTGGTGGTTTTTACATGCATGACGACCCAAAGGAATTAGTTAAATCTTTATATGATAATCTGGAAAGTGACCAAATAGAAATTGATATGATCAATTTCTCTGGACCTAGATTTGCGTATGTTGACAATAGACTTATGAGTTTGCAACTGGTCAAAAATGATATGACCGAGGCAGTAATGTTTGGCCCAGATGGAAACAATCTTTTACCTGCATCAGAGCTATACAAAAAGAATATTCTCGCTCTTAGAGGAAGTTTTAGACCAGTGACATTGGTCAATATGGATATTTACGAGAAGTCTAAAAAAATGTTTTTAGAAGAAAAAACCGTAGAAGAAAAGAATACAAGGGTAATATTTGAAATAACTCTTGATAACCTTAGATCAGAAGGAAAAATAAATGAACGTGACTTTTTGGATAGAGCGGAGTTATTGTGCTCTTTAGGTCAAACTGTTATGATCACTAACTTTCAGGAATACTATAGGCTGGTTGAATACTTTGCTCAATTTACCAAGGCTCGAATGGCAATGGCTATGGGAGTTTACAACCTTATTCAAGTTTTCGATGAAAAGTATTACAGGCACTTAAGCGGTGGTATCCTGGAAGCATTTGGAAAGCTATTTTTTAAGGACTTGAAAATATATTTATATCCACTTAAAAATCATGAAACAGGCGAGTTTATAACCAGCGAAACTTTAAAGGTTCATCCTCGTATGAAAGAATTATACAAATTCTTTAAGTTTAATGGTAAAATGCTTGATATTGAGGATTTCGACCCAGAAATAATGGATATTTTATCCAGAGATATCCTTAAAATGATAGTTTCAGGTAAAGATGGATGGGAAGACATGCTTCCGGAAGGTATAGCAGATGTCATTAAAGACCATCGCCTATTTGGTTATTCAAGAAGAAGAAATCTATCTCGTAAAAACTAGTAATCCTCCAGCAATTGGCTAGCGTGGTCTTTAGTCTTTACTTTATCTATAACGCGTTCTACAATTCCGTCTTCATTGACGACAAAGGTTTTTCTATGGATTCCGTCATATACTCTACCCATGAATTTCTTTTCACCCCAAACACCAAAACTATTGATTACAACTTTATCCTTGTCGGCTAATAATTGAAAAGGGAAACTATATTTATTCTTAAAATTAGTCTGTTGCTTCTCAGAATCGGCACTTACACCTAATAATTCGAATCCTTTGTTTTGTAATTCTTTATAGTTGTCTCTCAAATTGCAGGCTTCTGCAGTGCATCCAGGAGTGTTTGCTTTAGGATAAAAGAATACGACTAATTTCTTTCCTTTAAAATCACTTAACGAAACTTGAATACCATCTTGATTATTAACTTTAAAATCTGGTACCTTATCCCCTACTTTTAGTGTATTCATGATATAGTTTTGCTTATAGATTAGTAATTTTGACAAAATTAAAAAAATTAATGACTAAAGCAGAAAAAGTACGTTTTGTAATAGATACTTTAGAAAATATATATCCAAAGGTGCCTATTCCATTGGAACACAAAGACACATACACCCTGCTTATAGCCGTTTTGTTATCAGCCCAAAGTACAGATGTTAAAGTCAATCAAATCACACCTCTATTATTTGCAAAGGCTAACAACCCTTATGATATGGTAAAACTTTCTGTTGATGAAATTAGAGAGATAATTAAGCCAGTTGGTTTGTCTCCCATGAAAAGCAAAGGAATTCATGGATTGTCAAAAATTTTGATTGAAAAACATAATGGCAATGTTCCCAAAACATATCAGGAACTGGAAGAGCTGCCAGCTGTTGGTCATAAAACGGCAGCTGTTGTGCTATCTCAAGCCTTTGGTATACCTGCATTTCCGGTAGATACCCACATTCACAGACTCATGTATAGATGGAATTTAACCAATGGGAGAAACGTAGTGCAAACGGAAAAAGATGCCAAACGATTATTTCCAAAAGAGCTTTGGAACAAATTACATTTGCAGATCATTTATTACGGCAGAGAGTACTCTCCAGCCAGAGGTTGGGATCTAGAAAAGGATATTATTACAAAAACGATTGGCAGAAAATCTGTGATCGAATCTTATAATAAAACAAAAAAGTCCTAAAAAACGACTAACTTTTAATAGGACTTTCTCCAAAGTTTAGTTCAGAAGAGAATTAAACTTGAGCTCATTGTATTTTATAACACTTAAAGCTTTCGAATAATTGAGCAGAAAGTTTATAGTCTCTTCTCTTGGAACTAATTTACTTGATTGATGTTTTTGTTGTTGAGAGTAAAGTTTTGCCATTTACTATATTTTTGGTTATTTGAATATAGAACGGACAAAAATTTACTTTATTACATTAATTGGTTAAAATTATGTTGTGCTTCTCAATTATCTTTCTCATGTTTATCAAAGCATACCTCATTCTACCCAAGGCTGTATTTATGCTCACCCCTGTTTTTTCGGAGATTTCCTTAAAACTCATATCATTGTACATACGCATAACCAAAACCCGCTTTTGGTCTTCAGGAAGCTCTTCAATTAAGCGCCTTACATCCTCCTCAACCTGACTTTTAATTAACTTTTTCTCAGCATTAAGATCACCATCACTCAATACAGAAAAAATACTGAACTCTCCAGAATTGTCGAATTTTGGCATTCTGTTGTTCTTTCTAAAGTGGTCTATTACCAAATTATGAGCAATTCGCATGACCCAAGGTAAAAACTTACCTTCTTCATTATAAGCACCTCGTTTTAGGGTGTTTATAACTTTAATAAACGTATCCTGAAAAACGTCCTCAGTGATATCGCGGTCTAAGACCTTTGAATAGATAAAACTGTAAATACGTTGTTTATGTCTTTTAATTAACATGGATAGGGACGATTCGTCTCCATTAATGTAATTAGATACCAATACAGCGTCTGTGATTGTCTCTTTTCTCATAATCATTACTTTTAGTCGCACAGAAGTAGTCTTCTTAGCTTGGGGTTAATAGTTTAAAAGTAATGTTTTGCTATAGGCAAATATGTTATGATTAAAGATTATAGAAGGTCAAATATAACAACAAACAAACCTAAAATCCAAACAAATCAACATAATTTCGACAAAATTATATTTCTTAATTCCATTTTTTAAGCTTAAATACTTATAGTATCTTTGCAAAATTATTCCACTAGAAAGCTTATGATTACTGACATTTCAGAGGTAAATCCTAAAAAAAACATCATTATTAAAGGTGCAAAATTGCATAACTTAAAAAATATTGATGTAGTGATACCAAGAAATAAGTTAGTGGTTATCACTGGTTTATCTGGCTCTGGGAAGTCAAGTTTAGCTTTTGATACACTTTATGCAGAGGGACAAAGGCGCTATGTTGAGAGTCTTTCAAGCTATGCCAGACAATTCTTGGGCAGATTAAATAAACCAAAAGTAGATTACATCAAAGGGATTGCTCCAGCCATAGCCATAGAGCAAAAAGTAAATTCAACAAATCCCAGATCTACAGTAGGAACATCAACAGAAATTTACGATTATTTTAAATTACTTTTTGCCAGAATTGGTAGAACCTATTCACCAAAAACAGGAAAGCAGGTAAAGAAGGATACTGTATCAGACGTATTGAATTATGTAAAGAATTCTTCTGACGGTGACAAATTGTTGCTCCTCTCTCCTATTCATCTGGAGGACGGACGCGCTATGGAAGACAAATTAAAGGTACTTAACCAACAAGGATATGCCAGAATAAAAGTTAATGAGACGGTAGTAAGAATTGATGAAGCGGCCAGTTTAACTCAATCCATACATGACATTCATCTTGTTGTAGATAGAATTGTAGTAAAACATGAAGAAGACTTTTATAACAGGCTTGCTGATGCCATAGAAACAGCCTTTTTTGAAGGAAACAGCGAATGCGTGATTGAATCTTTAAAAGACAATAAGCAGAAATCCTTTACGAATAGATTTGAGTTGGATGGTATGTCCTTTTTAGAACCCAATGTTCACTTATTTAGTTTTAATAATCCATATGGTGCTTGTCCAAAATGTGAAGGGTATGGTGATATCATAGGAATCGATGAAGATCTTGTGGTTCCAAATTCAGGTTTATCCATCTATGAAAATGCCATTTTCCCATGGAGAGGAGAAAGTATGAGTTGGTATAGAGACCAATTGGTCAATAATTCACATCACTTCGATTTCCCTATTCATAAACCTTATTTTGAGTTAAGTAGCGAGCAAAAACAACTCGTTTGGGATGGTAATGAACATTTTGAAGGATTGCATTCTTTCTTTGCTGAATTAGAATCGAAAGCATATAAGATTCAAAATCGTGTGATGTTGTCTCGTTATCGTGGCAAAACCAAATGCTCTGTTTGTAATGGTAAGAGATTACGTGAAGAAGCTAATTACGTGAAAGTTGGGAATGCTACCATTACTGATCTGGTTGAACTACCTTTAAATAAACTGAAGAATTTCTTTAGTCAACTGGAATTAAAGGATCATGATCTAACCATCGCCAAAAGATTACTTAAGGAAATAAATAACCGATTACTTTTTCTTTCCAATGTTGGTTTGGATTATTTAACATTGAATAGAAAATCCAATACATTGTCTGGTGGTGAAAGCCAACGAATTAACCTTGCGACCTCATTGGGAAGTAGTTTAGTTGGTTCCATGTATATTCTGGATGAGCCCAGTATTGGTCTACACCCAAAGGATACAGAACGGTTGATATCAGTATTAAAATCTTTAAGAGATCTTGGTAACACGGTTATAGTTGTTGAACATGATGAAGATATCATGCAGGCGGCAGAAGAGATAATTGACATTGGTCCTGAAGCTGGTACTTTTGGAGGTCATGTTGTAGCTACTGGAAGTTATCAGGATATTTTGGTGTCTGATTCTTTAACAGCCAAGTACTTGAATGGAAGTATGAAAATTGAAGTGCCAAGTGAAAGAAGACATCATAAATATCATGTTGATATTATTGGAGCCAGAGAAAACAATCTGAAGAATATAGACGTTTCATTCCCTCTGGGTGTATTGACCGTTGTTACAGGTGTATCGGGAAGTGGTAAAAGCACTTTAGTTAAAAAAATATTATTTCCGGCACTTCAAAAACAGTTGACAGATTTTAGTGATAAACCTGGACAATTCACAAAGCTGGAAGGAAATTATAAAAATGT
>CAYTSL010000023.1:0-1424 GCA_964440415.1 uncultured Flavobacteriaceae bacterium | reverse complement strand
CTTGGACAAAGCTCTTCTACCCTATCTGGTGGTGAAGCACAACGAATTAAATTAGCAACCTTTTTGGGTAAAGGAAATACCAAAGAAACGGCTCTTTTTATTTTTGATGAGCCTACTACTGGCCTACATTTTCATGATGTCAAGAAACTTCTCAAATCTTTTGATGCCTTGATAGATAAAGGCCATTCCATAATTGTTGTCGAGCATAATCTAGAGCTTATTAAATGTGCCGATCATATCCTGGATCTTGGACCAGAAGGCGGCGAAAATGGAGGTTATCTGGTTGCTCAAGGCACACCTGAAGCCATTGCCAATGACAAAGCTTCTATTACTGGCAAATACTTACGAACAAAACTCTGAATCTCTATCTAATAGAACATAAAAGAAGCCGCAGCTATTAATCCTAGAGCAACCGGTAAAATAAACAGCATATAAACAAATACGGTCAAGCCTGACTTAAAGAAGGTCAGGAAATAGCCTTGTTTGTAAAAATGTTTCATGGACAGCCATAAATAAATAAAGGTATAAAGTATAATTAATCCTTCTAACCAGTCAGGAATTTCCCATAGAAATTGATTGACACCTATTATAGTTCCCAGAATTATAAACAGGAATGAGAAGTAATAAAAACTAAATACCAAATGGTAGGAAAATGGTCCCTTACGCCAATAGATTAGTTTTAGAATAAATGCGAATATTGGCAATAAGAAGAACACGGCAATGGGTATGGTATCAAAAAAGGCCTGCACAATGCCACCACCTTCTTGTTTATGGAATTTAATAACCTGTTTCCCAAATGCGCGTTGCAAAAAATTGGCATCATCCTTTATTCCCAAACTTGCAATAAGCTCCTTTTCTGAAGCACCAGCAGCAATTAAAGAATCTAATTTATTGGTGTTATAGCCAATATTGAATTTGTTTTTCTTGGCACTAGTTAAGTTATTAGTTAAAGTAGAATCCAAAATTCTTCGTTCTTCTTCACTCATTCCTTTTATCACATTCGGATTCTGCAAGAGAGGTTTGGTGATTTTTGCAACATCGGCCGAATCAATTGGATTTACATTTGTGGAGTCCTGATTCTTTTCCCATTCATATCCTTTTTTTATTGCTTTATCTGCCGCTTCATTGTATTCTCTAACTTTAAACGACAGAATAAAAAAGAAAATAACCGACACAAACAAGTAGTATTGTGCAGGATGTAGATAGATTAATCGCTTGCCTTCAACAAATTTTCTTGCCACATAACCGGGACGAAACATCAACGGAATAAAACTCGAAAAAAATCGGGCATCAATAGAAAAGTAGTTGCTTATTGTATTGTGGAACAACACCTTAAGGTTTAGATCGTCATCAACTTTTTGTCCACACACCGGACAATATTTATACTCGTCCTTTAAAGGCGCATCGCAATTTTTACAGAAATT
>CAYTSL010000022.1:0-14519 GCA_964440415.1 uncultured Flavobacteriaceae bacterium | reverse complement strand
ATTAAGATATAAAATTATTGAACGACCTCTTCAACTTCTTCAATAACCTTTTTAGTTTTTATTTTAACATCAGAAGCTACTGATTTTAAAGCTTCCAGTTTGGCATTAACTTCCTCTTCTGTTCCATTAAAAGTTTGCTCATCAACTGTTTCATTTCCCTTATCTATAGTTGTTGTTACTACATTTGCTGTAACAGAACCATCATCATTTTTGGTCATTTCAACTTTGACTTCTTTTTTGATCTCTTTTGCTACAACTTCTGTCATTTGCTGATTATTTGCATATTCTGTAACACTATCAGCATTCAATGCA
Organism: uncultured Flavobacteriaceae bacterium; assembly: GCA_964440415.1. Classification (GTDB taxonomy): domain Bacteria; phylum Bacteroidota; class Bacteroidia; order Flavobacteriales; family Flavobacteriaceae; genus Site-B1. Next base: position 14,207 of record CAYTSL010000022.1, on the reverse strand, counting down.
ATACTTGGTGCAATAACTAAAGCCACAACAGACATTAACTTTAACAAGATATTCAATGATGGTCCTGAAGTATCCTTAAACGGATCACCTACAGTATCACCCACAACAGCTGCTTTATGAGCATCTGTTCCTTTGCGACCGTCAGATTCTATCATTTTTTTTGCGTTATCCCAAGCACCACCTGCATTTGATTGGAAAATAGCCATAAGCACACCACAAGTAGTCACACCGGCTAAAAGACCACCTAACATTTCAGCACCTCCAATAAATCCTACGGCTACTGGCACCGCTAAAGCTAATAAACCTGGCAATACCATTTCCCTAATAGAAGCTTTAGTAGAGATATCAACACACTTGTCATATTCCGCAAGACCGTCAGCTTCATCAAAAATAGCACGTTGTTTTGGAGTCGCTTTTGACATATCAGAATCAACAGCTCTCATAACTTCTAGGGCCGCTTTCAATTGAGGAATATCTCTAAACTGACGACGCACCTCCTCGATCATTGCCATTGCAGCACGACCAACAGCGTTCATAGATAAAGCAGAAAATACAAATGGAAGCATTCCACCTACTAAAAGACCAGCCATTATGGTTGGTTTAGACACATCAATTGATGTTACATTAGCCACTTTCATAAAGGCCGCAAATAATGCCAGTGCAGTTAATGCAGCAGATGCAATGGCAAATCCTTTTCCTATAGCCGCAGTAGTATTACCAACAGCATCTAATTTATCTGTACGTTCACGAACTTCACTTGGCAATTCAGCCATTTCAGCAATACCACCAGCATTATCCGAAATTGGACCATATGCATCAACAGCTAATTGAATTCCTGTATTTGCCAACATTCCAACAGCAGCAATTGCGATACCATATAAACCTGCAAAATGATGTGATATCAAAATAGCTGCAGCTATCAATAAAATTGGAATCATAGTCGACATCATACCAACACCTAGACCAGCAATGATGTTTGTAGCGGCACCAGTTTCAGATTGACGCACAATTGAGTTTACTGGTTTTCCACCTGTTCCTGTATAATATTCTGTTACCTTCCCAACACCTAAACCAGCGATTAAACCAGCTAATGTCGCAAAGAAAATCCCGTTTGCACCAAAAGGCAATCCTTCAACAGATTCAGGAATCAAAGCTTGGATAATAAACCAAGAGGCAACCACCATAAGACCAGCAGAACCAAATTCACCAATATTTAATGCTTTATGAGGGCTTCCTCCATCTTTCACTTTAACAAAAAAGGTTCCAATGATTGACATTACGATTCCAACAGCAGCTATTACCAATGGTAAATAAACAGCTCCTAACCCATCAAAATCTGGAGTCAAAATATAGGCTCCTAATACCATTGTACCAATAATAGAACCAACAAATGATTCGAATAAATCGGCTCCCATTCCAGCCACATCACCTACATTATCACCAACGTTATCTGCAATTGTTGCAGGATTTAAAGGATGGTCTTCCGGAATTCCAGCTTCCACTTTACCTACAAGGTCAGCACCAACATCAGCAGCTTTTGTATAAATTCCACCACCAACACGAGCAAACAAAGCAATTGAAGAAGCTCCCAATGAGAAACCTGACAATACGTTTAAAACCATAGGTACATTTTCAGTACCAGGCCACATCATTTGGTAAACCATAAATAAACTGCTCAACCCTAAAACTCCTAAACCTACAACACCTAATCCCATTACTGAACCACCTGCAAAAGCAACTTCTAATGCTTTACCCAAAGAGGTTCTTGCAGCTTGAGTTGTTCTTACGTTTGCTTTAGTAGCTACTCGCATTCCTATAAATCCAGCTAATGCCGAACAAATTGCTCCTACAATAAATGATACTGCGACCATTCCATGTGATCCTTCTTCAGCATTTCCTTTAAAGAATAATAAGACAGCTACTGCCACCACAAAAATTGCTAGAATTTTGTATTCAGCTTTTAAAAAAGACATAGCTCCTTCGGCAATGTGTTTTGCAATAGTTGTCATTTTCTCATTACCAGCATCTTGCTTGGTAACCCATGCGTTTTTAATCCAAACAAATAATAAGGCCAAGACACCAAATGCAGGTAAAAACTTTATTAATAATTCCATATGTTAATATAATTTGTTAGTTAATTTTAATTTTTATTCGGCTAAAAGTAATAAAATATTAAATGAATAAAAAAACCCATGTTATAAGATTATAAAATGGCTTCTTTTTATACAAGATTACTTTTCACTTAAATGGTAAATGTTCGTTTCTTTTTATGATCACTTTCTTCGTAACGTTGAACACATTTTTGATAAATTTTTACAGCTTCTTCTGCATTTCCCCATCCACCAACATCTACTTTCTTTTCTTCCAGATCTTTATAGACTTGAAAAAAATGCTCAATTTCCTTTAACCTGTGTTCAGTAATATCGCTTAAATCATTATGACGAACCCAAATTGGATCATTTATTGGAACACAAATAATTTTTTCATCTGGTCCTTTTTCGTCTGTCATATGAAAAACTCCTATTGGCTTCACCTCCATCACACACATTGGAAAAGTAGGTTCTGTTCCTAATACTAATACGTCCAGTGGATCATGATCTAAGGCCAAAGTTTCTGGCACGAAACCATAATCTCCAGGATACATCATTGAAGAGAATAACATTCTGTCAAACCGTATTTTATGTAGGGTAAAATCATATTCGTATTTGTTCCTACTTCCTTTTGGTATTTCTATTAATACATCAAATGTTATTTCCTTATTCTTGCTCATAAATTTGTTTCCGTCTTGGGTTTCAAATTTAGGTAACCTTTTAAGTATTAGCAACTAAATTGAGCGGACTTTTAAATAATTTCTATTTCAATTCATTTTTAGTATTTTTAAGTATTAACAATAAACTTATGACTCATTCAAAAATTCTAGCACTTGCTATTTCTACATTCCTCATTTTTAGTTGCAAAACAAAAAATGATAAAGAAAAATTAATTGAAAATCAAGAGACCAATGTAAGTTCGGCAATCAAGAAAATAGCTGAATTAAAAACATCTGGTTATGATATAGTTGATTACCATGCACATTTAAAAGGTGGTCTTTCTATAGAAGAGTTATTAGACCATTCTGAAAAAACTGGCATTGGCTATGGAGTCGCTTTCAATGCAGGACTCGGATTTCCTATTACTAATGATTCCACACTTTTAGCAAATTATGAGATTTATAAAGGTTATCCCGTTTTATTGGCAATGCAAGCTGAAGGAAGAGAATGGGTAACTATGTTCTCAAAAGAAAACATAAGCACATTTGACTACGTTTTTACAGATGCAATGACCTGGACTGATAACAAAGGAAGACGAATGCGTCTTTGGATGCCAGAAGAAGTGTTTGTTGAGAATAAAGATGATTTTATGAACCAATTGGTGGATAAAATTGTTGGTGTTATGGAAAACGAACCTATTGACCTATATGTAAATTCTACATTTTTACCTGATGTTCTCCAACCGGAATATGATGCTTTATGGACAGAAGTGCGAATGGACAAAGTTATTGATGCAGCAATTGTAAATAATATCGCTATTGAGATCAATGCACGATACAAAATTCCATCACCAGCTTTTATTAAAAGAGCGAAAGCCGCTGGTGCAAAGTTTAGCATGGGAACTAATAACGTTGATAAAAATCTGGGGACACTTGACTATGCAATAGAAATGATAGACGTTTGTGGTTTGGAGCCTGATGACTTTTTTAAACCAAAAATTAAATGACAATATTATTCTGATTATTCAATCTAAAAAAGTAATCCAAAACTCGTCCAAGGATTAATTTAATAAAGAAAAATGAAAGTGAAATAATGATTTTATAGCTTAATGTGTTTTATTACCATATAATATCTATATTTTACACAATCACTTGTATTAATTTAAAATTAACGGAAAATGGCAGAAAAAAAAGATTTGGATTTTACATATACTACCATTGACAAGATTTTCCGTTTGAGTATGGGAGAAACAGGTGATTACAGTGGTGCAAAATATGATGGTGATTTTTCGATGTCCCTTGAAGACGCTCAAAAAGCCAAACACAAATTCATAGCGGATAGCCTTAATATTAAAAAAGGTAGTAAAGTACTAGATATGGCATGTGGCTGGGCTCCCTTTACTAGGTACATTGTTGAGGAAAGAGAAGCGGAAAGTATTGGTTTGACCTTATCACAAGGGCAAGCAGATGCCTGTCAGAAAAATGGATATAATGTCTTAGTGAAAGATTGTCGATATATTAAACCTGAAGATTATGGAATGTTTGATGCCATTACTTGTATAGGAGGATTAGAACATTTCTGTTCGGTTGAAGAATGGCAGAAAGGAAAACAAGAGAAGGTCTATGAAGATTTCTTTCAAACGATTTACAACTTATTGCCAAAAGGAGGTCGGTTTTATATGCAAACCATGACTTTTAGTAAAAACATGATTGATTTCAAGGATTTGGATGTGAATGCCGAAAAAGGATCCACAGCCTATATCATGGCATTAATGGTGAAGCAATTCCCAGGTTCATGGTTACCTTATGGTCCAGAAATGGTCATAAGGAATGCAGAACCCCATTTTAAATTAATTTCCCAAAGTAGTGGCAGATTAGATTATATAGAAACCATAGGCCAATGGAGAAAGAAGTTCAGGAAATTCAGTTTGAAAAAATATTGGTTGTATTTATCTCTTATTCCCCGATATATAATGGATAAAGAATTCAGACATCTGGTTGCTGTCTTTAAAGTAAGTCCAAACAGAGTTTGTTTTGAACAAGAAGTCATGGACCATTACCGTTTAGTATTTGAAAAAATATAGTAAATTAAAGTTTGTAGTTAACAATTAAACACCTTAATTAGTTATGCCATAACAATTTAATCTATATTTACCCCGTTAAATAACGAGACATCTTTCTTTCTTTTTATTATTATTCCTCTTTAATTGATTGTTTGATCTCCAAAGTATTTTAATGGCTCTAACACTTTAAAATTTTATTAATCAAAACATAGGTCAAATCGAACATCCAAAATTTTCAAAAGAAGCAGGTCTTGCATTTTCCAAAACTTTAAGAAAGAGAGTTAACTTCTACTTTAAAAGCAATAAGCTTGACAGACATGCAAATACTAGCATGATAGTTAAGACTGTTTTAATGCTAAGCACATTTTTTATTCCATTAATTATTATAAGTACAGGAATTATCACAAAACCTTGGGTTCTTTTTTCATTGTATATAACAAGTGGTTTTGGGATGGCTGGAATTGGTATGGGAGTTGCACACGATGCTGTTCATGGGTCATACTCAAGTAATCAAAAGATCAATACGCTTATAGGATATACTTTTAATCTCATTGGAGCAAACGCAACAGTATGGAAAATACAACACAATATACTACATCATACATATACCAATATTGAACATGCTGATGATGATATTAATGCACCATTTTTTCTACGATTTTCTCCGCATGCTAAAAAATATTGGACTCACCAGTTTCAGCATATCTATATCTGGTTCTTTTATTGTTTGGCTACGATATCGTGGATCACAACAAAAGACTTTGTTAGAATAAATCGATACCATAAAATGGGATTTTTAATTGAAAAAAATGAATTCAGAAATGCCCTTTTTAGCATTACAGGGTGGAAAGTGTTTTACTATTCATATGCTCTAATTTTACCTTTACTAATGGTTGACTTGCCATGGTGGATCATTCTACTGGCATTTTTAAGTATGCATTTTGTGACTGGACTCTTAATAAGTATTGTATTTCAGGTGTCTCACATAACACCAAGCTCTGAATTTCCGTTACCTGATGAAAACGGACTTATAGCTGGAGACTGGTATACGCATCAATTTGCGACAACATGTAATTATGCTAAAGGAAGTAAACTTTTAACTTGGCTCATAGGCGGATTGAATTATCAAATTGAACACCATTTATTACCTGGAGTTTGTCATGTGCATTATAAGGAATTGTCGAAGATAGTTGTGGATACTGCTAAAGAATATGATATTCCATATAATTCAAATAGAACTTTCTTTTCAGCAATATCTGCCCATACTAAAATGCTACGTCAATTAGGTAATATCCAAACTGTGCCATTGCGTTCGGTAATTGAATAATTAAAGGTGATTAGAAATGAAAACCAAATGTTCCCGTAACTCCAAATTTTCTCGCATTAGGATTGTCTAGATAATTTCCTCTAAAGTTGAAATCGATTCTAAAAATTTTAAAAATATTACCAACTCCTAAACTATATTCCCAATACGGTTCGTCCGATGGTGACTGATAGACAAGCCCTGAAGCATTTAATGCCTTATTCTCATCTGAAATTTCTCCCCAAGCACCTCGAAGCCCAACAATCCCACGTAGATTTAGTTTCCTTAATAAAGGAATTCGTGAAAAGAAACGACCATTAAAATTATGTTCTAAATGTACTGATACATATGTATCAGTCACGAATTCATAATAATCCATTTGAGAAAAGCTATTATATATAGAAAAGTACGATTGATTTCCTGGTAGAACACTTAATAATCCTAAAGGTACTTCGCCAAAGGTTTTCCCAACTTCCAGGTTTGAATACAATCTTCCAATTCCACCAATTTGCCATGGTTGCAAATAAGAAAATTGAAGTTTAGTATAGTCAAAATCGCTATTCAATACATTCTTATCTCCACGGCTTAACTGTGCAAAAATTCGAGCAAAATCATCATTTGCCGCATAGCGTTCTACGCCATAACCTGTCATTTTCCTTTTTGGAAAATAGAATAGTGAAAACGTAGTCTCGTATTGTTCAATTTCTGATGAAATTCCTGTGTCAGATTCGGCATCAAAATAATCTAAACTAAAAGTTTCTGAAGCAGATTCAAGTGTTCTATAATTCCCGCCTATTCTAAGAATAAAATTCTTCCAAGGCTCCATTTCTAGAGCTAAAGTGCTTAAATTAATATTGGATAGTTTATCGTTAGATCCTTTTGCAAATAGAGTTGAAGAAGCCAAACTACGACCTAATACATCGGAAGAAGTAGTTAAACTCGCTCCAATTTGTTCAATATCTCTTCTGTTTCCACCTGAAATTATTATCCGCCTTTTTTTATCGAGTAACCATTTACCAGAAATTCCGTATTTGAACTTATTATCCTTAAATCCGTATGCTCCAAAACCTTCTATTCTCCACAAGTCGTTTCTGCCAAAATAGGTTCTACCTCCTGCACGAAGCCTAACGCCTTCTACTTCATTGAAACCAAAAGTCGAAAATATTGGGCCATAATCTAAATTAAGATCAGTAAACTCAACATATCCAGAAGAAAGTATACTACCTAAATTGTATAACCGCTTGAATTTCTTTACTGTTTTAAGAGTATCCAACATTTTGTAGACACCTTTTTCATCTTTGTTTAAACCTTCTAATCTATTCTTTTTCCAAAATTCATCATCTTGATCATAAATGTCTGCATCGAAACTATAAACTTTTTCATCATAAAAATTTTCTTCCTTCTTTACATCAAATTCATAGTTATCATAAAGTGTTGTTCTTTTTCCATAGATTCCTCTTGATTTTTCCTTTTTATTAAAAGCAAAATCAGACATGAAATAATCCCTTTTTATTAGGAATACTGAATCATTCAACACTTCAAACTCCTGTTCGATATAAATTTCCTTAACCCAGTTTATGTTGGCGCTTTTTGTAGCCTGCAAATTGATTTCTTTGACAGCATAGGTTGTATCAGCAACCCAAAAATCACCCTTAAAAGTTAGCTCATTTTTACGTCGCGGATAATAGATAATGTTATAACACCATTTATTATCTATAAAACTACTATCTGACAATACATAGTTATAAGTGTTGATTCCTGTTTTAGACAAAGGACTTATAAAACTCTTGTCGAAAAATTTTAAATAGTTCTCATAAACATCATAGTCTGAATAAAGATCATCCACGAAATCAATAATATTCTGATTCTGGTCGAAACCCGAATTTTTGTTTCCTTTTAATTCTTCTTTTTTCTTGTTTACATTATTATCACCATAAACTTTACTTACTGCCTCATTTAAAAACATTGGCAAATAGGTTTTACCAGTCACTCTGGAGGTATCAACTTCACTAAAAATAAATTCCATACCTCTAAAAAGCTTACTTTTTATTAGAGCGCTATCTATAGTATTGATGTCAAATTCTACTTTTTCGTATTTATCATATTGATATTGATCGAATTGATTGAGTCCGTTACTACGTTTTCGCTCCCAAATCTTTCTCAATATATCTATGGCCGGATTATTCTTTTTTGATTGCTTTCCTGTAATAATCACAACTTCATCAAGAGACTCAATAACTTCCTTTAAGATTATTTTTACGTCATAATTGACTTTTTTAAAAAGTTCTAATTCTACTGTTTGGTAACCAATAAATGAAATGGATAAGGTATCCCAATTATCAGATGATTCCAGATAGAATCTTCCGTCTTCATTTGATATCGTACCTGTAGTAGAATTTTTGAATAGCACTGAAGCAAAAGCGACAGGTTCATTTTTTTCATCAAATACATAACCACTTACTTTAGTTTGAGCAATTAAGGATACAACTGTAGAAAATAAAAATATAGTTAGAAGTAGATATCTATTCATAATAAAAAAACTTCATCAACAACCATGCTAATGAAGTTTATATAACGCAGAATTCTGCATTTTATTTATACATTACTTTTTTGACAGCTTTAACAACATCGTTACTATTTGGTAACCATTCAGCCAATAGAACTGGTGAATATGGCGCAGGTGTATCTGCTGTGTTTATTTTAATTATTGGAGCATCTAAATAATCAAAAGCTTGTGATTGTACTTGATACGTAATTTCCGTTGCAACATTTCCAAATGGCCAAGCCTCTTCCAGAATAACCAATCGATTGGTTTTCTTTACAGAGTTCAAAATCGTATCATGGTCCATTGGGCGAACAGTTCTTAAGTCAATAATTTCACATGAAATTCCTTCTTTTTCAAGTTCGTCTGCAGCTTTATAAGCTTGTTTAATAATCTTGCCAAAAGAAACTATCGTAACATCTTTTCCTTCTCTTTTAATTTCTGCTACTCCAATTGGAACTACATATTCTCCTTCTGGAACTTCTCCCTTATCACCATACATTTGTTCACTTTCCATAAAAATTACCGGATCATCATCACGAATTGCAGCCTTCAAAAGCCCTTTTGCGTCATACGGATTTGAAGGCACAATAACCTTTAAACCAGGTGTATTAGCAAACCAACTCTCAAACGCTTGTGAATGTGTCGCTCCTAATTGACCCGCCGAAGCAGTTGGACCTCTGAATACTATAGGACATTTCAATTGTCCGCCAGACATTTGTCGAATTTTTGCTGCATTGTTTATAATTTGATCTATTCCAACTAAAGAAAAATTAAAAGTCATGTATTCAACAATTGGTCTATTTCCCGTCATAGTTGAACCAATAGCTATTCCAGCAAAACCTAATTCTGCAATAGGCGTATCTATAACGCGCTTTGCACCAAATTCATCCAACATGCCTTTAGAGGCTTTATAAGCACCATTATATTCGGCAACTTCTTCACCCATTAAATAAACGCTTTCATCTCTTCGCATTTCTTCACTCATGGCTTCACATATGGCCTCCCTAAATTGAATAGTCTTCATCTATTTTAATTTTTGTGAACTGCAAAAATAGCAATAAAAAGACAACTATCTTAAAAAGAAATGTTTAAAATTTATTATGCGTGCATAGGAAATTTAGATTAATTTATTTACCTTCGTGAACTGAATATTCTATACATTTATTTAAGATTTAGAAAGGTATAATTAGGCCAAAAAAATAAAGGTAAAAACTACAAAATAATGAAAGTATTAGTATGTATAAGTCATGTTCCTGACACAACATCGAAGATCAACTTCACAGAAGGAGATACAAAATTCGATACATCAGGCGTGCAATTTGTGATCAACCCAAATGATGAATTCGGGCTTACCAGAGCCATGTGGTTTAAAGAAAAGCAAGCTGCGACTGTTGATGTTGTGAATGTTGGTGGTCCTGAAACCGAACCAACATTGCGTAAAGCTTTGGCTATTGGTGCTGATGCGGCTATTAGAGTAAATTCTCCTGCAACCGATGGGTTTTCTGTAGCAAAACAATTGGCTAAAGTCATTAACGATGGAAGCTATGACTTAATTATTGCTGGAAGAGAATCATTAGATTATAACGGTGGAATGGTTCCTGGAATGGTAGCGGCTTTGGTTAATGCTAATTTTGTAACCAATTGTATTGGACTGGAAGTAGAAGGAAATACCGCTACAGTATCGAGAGAGGTTGATGGTGGAAAAGAAGTCGTAACTGCTGAATTACCTTTGGTAATTGGAGGACAAAAAGGATTGGTTGAAGAAAGTGATCTTAGGATACCTAATATGAGAGGAATTATGATGGCAAGAAAAAAACCATTAACTGTTCTTGATCCTTTAGAAACAAATTCAGAAACAAATTCCGTGAAATTTGAGAAGCCAGCTGCTAGAGGTGCTGTTAAATTAATAGACGCAGATAATATTGATGAATTATTGAACTTGCTTCATAATGAAGCCAAAGTAATTTAGGCAAAGTCTAAATCATTCCGAACTTGTTTCGGAATCTTTTGAAAATACAGTAAAGATTAATCAGATCCTGAAACGAGTTCAGGAAAAAAATAAAAAAATATGTCAGTTTTAGTATATACAGAATCCGATCAAGGAAAATTTAAAAAAGTTGCTTTAGAAGTTGCCTCTTATGCCAAAGCAATTGCAAACCAATTAGGAACAACAACAACGGCTATTACAATAAATGCAGATGATACATCTGAACTAGGGAAATATGGAGTAGATAAAGTTCTAAAAGTATCTAACCCAAAATTAGAAGCCTTTAACGCCAAGTCTTATGCTGATGCCATTAAACAAGCAGCAGATAAGGAAAGTGCTAAAGTAATTATAGTAAGTTCCAGTATTAATAGTAAATATTTATCTCCTATTCTAGCTATTGGGTTAGATGCAGGATTAGTTTCAAATGTGGTTGAATTACCATTGAGCTCATCGCCATTTGTAGTTAAGCGAACAGCATTTACAAACAAAGCGTTAGAGCAATGTCAAATTAATACCGACGTCAAAATTGTAGCATTATCTACAAATTCATTTGGTTTAGTTGAAAATTCTGCTTCAGCAACATCTGAAGATTTTTCACCTTCCATTGCAGAATCTGGAGTTTCCGTTAAATCCGTAGATAAAGCAACAGATAAAGTGACTATTGCTGATGCTGAAATAGTAGTTTCAGCTGGAAGAGGATTAAAAGGCCCTGAAAATTGGGGAATGATTGAAGAATTAGCAGAAGTTCTAGGTGCTGCGACAGCTTGTTCAAAACCAGTCTCTGATCTAGGATGGCGCCCTCATAGTGAACATGTAGGCCAAACGGGAAAACCAGTTGCTTGTAGCCTTTACATTGCCATCGGTATTTCTGGAGCAATTCAGCATTTAGCAGGGGTGAGTGCCTCAAAAGTGAAAGTTGTTATAAATACTGATCCTGAAGCGCCTTTCTTTAAAGCTGCAGATTACGGTATAGTGGGTGATGCCTTTGAAGTGGTGCCTAATCTAATTGAAAAATTAAAGGATTTTAAACTTCAAAACGCATAATTTTTTTTAAATTGTACTTAATATAGCAGGACTGTCCCAGTTACTTTACTGCTAATTTTATGTCATTATAAAAACATTAGTTTAATAATTTATAATCCTTATAAAATTAGAATTAAGTATAATTAGTTTTGGTAAAGTCCTAATTTAAACAGTCTTTTGTCATTAATTTATGAGTTTAGTAAAACTTAACATAAAGGGAATTTCTTATAGTCAGACTCAAAATGGTGCTTATGCACTTATTTTGAATGAGGTTGATGGGGACAGAAAATTACCCATAGTAATTGGAGCTTTCGAGGCACAATCTATTGCTATTGCCTTGGAAAAAGAAATAAGACCTCCAAGACCACTCACACATGATCTTTTTAAAAATTTTGCTGATAGGTTTGATATAGTCGTAAAGCAGGTAATCATCCACAAATTAGTAGATGGAGTCTTTTATTCTAGTTTAATCTGTGAACGAGATAAAATAGAAGAGATAATAGACGCACGTACTAGTGATGCCATAGCTTTAGCCCTGCGCTTTCAAGCACCAATATTCACTTATAAGAATATTTTAGATAAAGCAGGTATATATCTTAAAGTAAATCCTAGCAAAGATGAAGAAGCCACTGAAGATGGTATTTTGGTAGACGAATTAGTTTTAGAAGAACCCGTCACGGATAAACCTAAAGAAAACTACACGAATAAAAGTTTAAAAGAGCTTCATAAATTACTTGAAACTGCCGTATTGAATGAAGATTACGAAACAGCAGCGAAAATTCGAGATGAAATCTCGAAACGCTAAGCTACTTTAAAATATGAGCATTAAATTAAGATTAATTATTTTAAATTTTATTGAATTTTTTGCATGGGGAGCATGGTTGCTTTCAGCTGGAGCATACATGTACGTCACATTAAAATTTACTGGCTTACAAATTGGAGCTGTTTATGGAACTTTAGGAATAGCTTCTCTTTTTATGCCCGCAATTATGGGAATAATTGCGGATAAATGGTTGAATGCGGAACGTGTTTTTGGCTTAAGTCATATAATCTTAGGAATCCTATTATTTTGGATAACTACTGTAACCGATTTTAGTACATTTTACATGATTGTATTTTTAATATCCATGTTTTATATGCCTACAATTGCTTTAAACAATTCCATTTCATACGCAATTTTAGAAAAAAACGGGTTTGATATAATTAAAGTTTTTCCTCCAATAAGAGTTTGGGGAACAGTAGGTTTTATATTAGCCGCTTGGCTTGTGGATATTATGAGTTGGAAAATTGGGAAAGAACAGTTTCTAGTTTCGGCAGTGGCTTCAATTATTTTAGGAATTTACGCATTTACATTACCTGCTACTCCACCTGAAAAATTAGTAGAAAACAAATCGCTTTCTCAACGTTTGGGTTTAGATGCCTTCTCTCTTTTTAAAGATAGAAAAATGGCTGTTTTCTTTATATTTTCAGTTTTATTAGGAGCTGCTTTACAAGTAACAAATATTTGGGGAGTTCCTTTTTTAGAAGATTTTGCTGTAGATTATAAAGGTTACTTTGCTGTTGAACATTCTTTGTTTTTAATGACTTTATCTCAAATTTCTGAAACACTTTTTATACTCACCATTCCTTTTTTCCTTAAAAAATTCGGTATTAAAAAAGTGATGTTAATGAGTATGTTAGCTTGGATATTGCGTTTTGCTTTCTTTGGCATTGGTAATCCAGGTGAAGGATTTACATTTTTAATCTTATCTATGATTATTTATGGTATGGCATTCGACTTTTTTAATATTTCAGGCTCATTATTTGTAGAAAAAGAGTCAAAACCCTCAATGAGATCAAGTGCTCAAGGTCTTTTTATGTTAATGACGAATGGTTTAGGTGCTATTATTGGAGCTTATGCAAGTGGATTTATAGTTGATTTTTACACGCAAGATAGTGGCGCAAAAGATTGGCAAACAATCTGGTTTATTTTTGCTGCTTACGCTTTAATAGTCACTATTGCTTTTGCTATTTTATTCAAATACAAACACAACCCAAAGGATATTAAAGAGATTAAGCATTAATAATCCATTCCTTTAATTAGTTAAATCGTTAATAACTTTTTTATATAATTTAAGGCTTCATTCTTTCAAGTATGAAGCTTTTTTTTACTTTTAAATCTTTGAAAAACCATAATTGATGAGACAATATTTAGACCTTGTTAAATACGTTTTAGAAAACGGAAATGAAAAAGCAGATAGAACAGGAACAGGCACTAAAAGTGTGTTTGGCTATCAAATGCGATTTGATTTGAGCGAAGGGTTTCCTATGGTTACGACTAAAAAATTACATTTAAAATCAATTATTCACGAATTACTTTGGTTTTTAAAAGGTGATACTAATATTAAATATCTAACAGAAAATGGTGTTAGAATCTGGAATGCTTGGGCAGATGAGAATGGTGATCTAGGTCCTGTTTATGGACATCAATGGCGTAATTGGAATAATGATGATATCGATCAAATAAAGGACATTATTCATACCCTTAAAAATAATCC